>DATHZU010000291.1:0-3084 GCA_035458445.1 Thermohalobaculum sp.
TCGACATCCTTCGCTGTTTCACGCCCGAGAGCCCGGCGCTCGCCAACCAGAGCATCGCCGAACGGACGGGCCTGCCCAAACCCACGGTCTCGCGCCTGACCCATACGCTCTGCGAGCTGGAATACCTGTCCTTCTCGCAGCGCAGCGGCGCCTATCACCTCGGTCCCGGCGTGCTGGCGCTGGGCTATGCCACAATCGCCTCGCTGGAAATGCGCGAGCATCTGCGCCCCTACATGGAAACGCTCGCCGACATGGCCAATGTCACCGTGGCGCTGGGTGCGCGCGACCGGCTGGACGTGATTTATCTCGACGTTTGCCGGGGCCGCCAGACCGTGACGCTGAGCCGCAATGTCGGCTCGCGCCTGCCGATCGCGAAGACGGCCATCGGCCGCGCGATCCTGGCCGCGCTGCCCGAAATCGAGCAGAGATTTCTCATCGAGGCGTTGCAGAAGGACGACCCGGAGAACGCCGCCGACCTGGAGCGGACCATCCGGACCGCGCGTGACGAGATCGACAGGCAGGGTTTCTGCACCTCGCTGGGTGACGGACAGCCGGATGTGAACGCGGTGGCCGCGCCGATCCGGTCGCTGGACGGCGAGCAGGTCTACGGGCTGAACGTCAGCGGTCCTGCCTTCATGGTGCCGCGTGATCTGCTGCTGCAGGAACTGGGCCCCAGGCTGGCGCGCGTCGCCCGCCATCTCGGCGGCCCGGACATGAAGCACCGCGAGAACTGGGGAATCTAGCGCGTGCCGGGTTGAATCAATCCCACGCCCTCAGTCGCCGTCATTCCCGCGAAGGCGGGAATCTCTTTGAAATGTCGCGAGATCCTCCGCCTTCGCGGAGGATGACGGTGGCGAGGTGGGGGAACCGGGTAAAAGGCGACAGGTTCTAAGCTCCTGCGGCCCGCGTCACCGCCCCGCCGCCGCCTCCAGTCCCATCCGCGCATAGGTCGGCACGTAACGCCCCATCCGCGCCGCGCGTTCGGGGTTCGACGCATTGCCGTCCAATCCGCGCTTCTTCACCCCCTGCACGATGGCCGCCATGCGGAAGAAACTGAAGGCGAGGCAGAAATCGAAGCTGGGGATGCCTGCCAACCCCATCCGGCGGCAATAGGCCTCGACATACTCCGCCTCGGTCGGGATGCCCTGCGCCTTGCGGTCCACGCCTTCCAGGCCCCGGCCCTCCTCGCCAACCGGCATGCGCCATTGCATGCACTGATAGGCCAGGTCGGAGAACGGATGGCCGAGGGTGGAGAGCTCCCAATCCAGCACGGCGGCCACTTTCGGACTGTCCGACGCGAAGATCAGGTTGTCGATCCGGTAGTCGCCATGCACCAGGCTGACCCGGCCGTCATCGGCGGGCTGGTTCGCTTCCAGCCAGGCGATCAGGTCGTCCATATCCGGGATCGTCTCGGTCTCGGAGGCACGGTACTGCTGGGACCATCTGTTGAGTTGGCGCGCGAAGTAGCTGCCGGGCCTGCCGAAATCTCCCAGCCCGACGGCCGCGTAGTCGACGCTGTGCAGTGCCGCGAGCACCCGGTTCATTTCGTCGAACACCGCCCCGCGCTCGTCCGGCGGCAGATCGTCCAGCGTCGGCTGCATGAAGTGTCGGCCCGGCTGAAAGGCCATGATGTAGAACATCGAGCCGATCACGCTCTCGTCCTCGCAGAGCAGCACCATCGGCGCCACCGGCACATCCGTTCCCGCCAGCGCCTTCTGCACCCGGAACTCGCGGTCGACCGCATGGGCGGATTTCAGCAGCTCTCCCGGCGGCTTCCGGCGCAGCACCAGTTTGCCGGACGGGCTGTCGAGCCGGAAGGTGGGGTTGGATTGGCCGACGCCGAACTTCTCGGCGGTCAGCGGGCCCCGGAAGCCCGGGACATGCGCGGCCAGGTACCGCTCGACGGCATCCACATCCAACTGGGCGGCGGCGTTTTCCATGAGCCTCATATCCGTTCGTTGGAGTACTGGCGCAATTCCTTTCGCGCCACCTGCCGGCGATGCACCGCGTCCGGGCCATCCGCCAGCCGCAAGGTGCGAAGATGGGTCCACATCGCCGCCAGGGGCACGTCCTGGCTGACGCCCATGGCGCCGTGCATCTGGATCGCCTCGTCCACCACCTTCAGCGCCACGCGGGGCGCCACCACCTTGATCTTGCTGATCCAGGGCTGGGCCGCCTTCACCCCCTCGGCGTCCATCACCCAGGCGGCCTTCAGGCACAGCAGGCGCGCCTGCTCGATCTCCATCCGGCACTCGGCGATGATGTCGTAGTTGGCCCCCAGCTTTGCCAGCGGCTGGCCGAAGGCGACACGGTCCAGGGCGCGGCGGCACATCAGTTCCAGCGCCCGCTCGGCCTGGCCGATGGCGCGCATGCAGTGGTGAATCCGGCCTGGCCCCAGGCGCCCCTGGCTGACCTCGAAGCCGCGCCCCTCGCCCAGGATCAGGTCCTTGGCCGGGACCCGCACGTCCGAGAAGCGCACATGCATATGGCCGTGGGGCGCGTCGTCATGGCCGAAGACGTTCATGGGGCGCAGGATCTCGATCCCCGGCGTTCCGGCGGGCACCACGAACTGGCTGTGCTGGTTGTGGCGCCCGGCCTTGGGGCTGGTCTTCGTCATCACGATATAGACCTTGCAGCGCGGATCGCCGGCGCCGCTGGCCCACCACTTCTCGCCGTTCAGCACCCAGCCGTCGCCGTCGCGCCGTGCCTCGAGCGAGATGTTCGTGGCGTCCGAGGATGCCACCCCCGGCTCGGTCATCAGATAGGCCGAGCGGATCTCGCCTGCCAGCAGCGGCTTCAGCCAGCGCTCCTTGTGCTCGGGCGTGCCGTAACGCTCCAGCACCTCCATGTTGCCGGTGTCGGGGGCCGAGCAGTTGAAGATCTCGGCGGCGATGCGGATCTTGCCCATCTCCTCGGCCAGATAGGCGTATTCGACGGCGGTCAGCCCGTAGCCCCGCGCGCTGTCGGTCAGCCAGAAGTTCCAGAGGCCGCGTTCCCTGGCCTTCGCCTTCAGCCCGTCGATGATCTCGAGCTGGCGGTCGGTCAGCAGGAAGCGGTCGCCCGCCTTGCCGATCTCGGCATGGT
>DATHZU010000292.1:0-3545 GCA_035458445.1 Thermohalobaculum sp.
CAGGAGATGCGCTGGGTCTATTTCGAGGAGTGACGTGGCGCCGCGCCCGATCTCCGCCGATTGCGCCCCGCTGGCCCATCCGCTGTCGCGGCCGGGCCCGCGGGAAGCGCGGCGGCCCCGCCCCCGCCCCCTTCCGCCGCCACGCGCGCGGTTCGCGCGCGGGCAGCGGCGGGGGCGGTTCGCGCTACTGCACCAAGAGCTCGGCGTGCAAGGCGCCTGCGGCCTTGATCGCCTTCAGGATGTCGATCATGTCGCGCGGGCCGACCCCGAGGGCGTTCAGCCCGTCGACCAGGTCCGCGAGCGTCACATTGCGCTCGACCAGGGCCACCCGGTTTTCGCCGCCATTGGCAATGTCGATGGCGGTGCGCGGCAGCGGAACGGTCTCTCCTTCCGCGAATGGGTTTGGCTGCGAGGCGAGCGGCGTCTCGGTCACCCGGATCGAGAGGCTGCCCTGGGCAACCGCCACCCGGCTGATGGTCACGTCCGAGCCCAGCACGATGGTGCCCGAGCGTTGATCGACCACCACCCGTGCCTTGCTCGCCGGTGCGACCGCGATGTTCTCGATGCGGCTGATCAGCATTGCCGGGCCGTCGCCCGCCAGCCCGAGGTCCAGCGCAACCGTGCCCGCGTCGCCCATCCGCGCCACCGGGCGGCCGAGCGCCTGGTTGATCGCCGCCTCGATCCGCGCCGCCGTGGTGAAATCCGGCTCGCGGAGCGCAAGGCGGATGTGGTCCATCTCGGCGAAGACGAAATCGATCTCGCGCTCGACCCGCGCGCCGCCCGGGATCGATCCCGAAGTCGGCACGCCGATCTGGACCGTGGCGGCCTCGCCCCCGGCGCTGACGCCGCCTGCGATGATCGGACCCTGGGCGACGGCGTAGATCTCGCCGTCCGCGGCATTCAGGGGGGTCATCACCAGCGTGCCGCCGAGCAGGTTCTTGGCGTCGCCGATCGCGGAAACGGTGACGTCGATCCGGCCCCCGGTGCGCGCGAAGGGGGGCAGCGTCGCCGTGACGATGACGGCGGCCACGTTCTTCGGCCGGATCGCTTCGCCGGAGACATTGACGCCGAGCCGCTCGAGCAGGTTCGACAGCGCCTCCTCGGTGAAGGGGCTGTTGCGGATGCCGTCGCCGGTGCCGTTGAGGCCGACGACCAGGCCATAGCCGACCAGGTCGTTGCCGCGCACGCCCTCGATTTCGACCAGGTCCTTGATTCTCGGCTCGGCCAGGGCCGGAAACCCGATCAGGGCCGCGAGCATTGCGGCGATGAGACAGACGAGGAGGCGCATTCTGCTCCGCCGGATAAGGGGTGAGGTCGGGTTAGCGAAGAAAATTGGCAAGCGACAGGTTCGCCAGGCGCGCCGTCGTCAGGTAGGTGGTCTCGAGCTGCGCCTCGAGTTGGGTCAGCTCGGCGGCGGCCTCGAACTGGTCGCGCCCGGCGAGCGCGTTATAGGCCCGGGTCAGCGCCGTTTCGGCCGCATTGTGATGGGCGCGCACCGTTGCCATGCGCTCCTCGGCCACGCCGACCCGGCCGGACATGGCAGCGAGGTCGTCGACGACGTTGCGCAGACCCGCCACGGCATTTTCCGCCAGGCCGCGGCGCTGATCCTCCGGGATGGCGTTGTCCGGGTCATAGGCCGCGGCGAGGGCGACGAGATCGCGAAGCAGCGCCCGGACCGGCGCCGCGTCGGCGCGCGGGGCGAACGCGATGCGCTCGTCCTCCGCGATCTCGGAGGCCGGGGCGTCGGCGGTGCCCCCGGTGTAGAAGCCGGTGTCGAACAGGCCGCCGGCGAGCGTGAACTCCACCGTCAGATTGGCGTAGGCGGCGCCGGCGGTCGGGCCAGCCTCGAGCACAACCAGCGAGGCGGAGAACATCGCCTCGGCCGAGACCACCGCCGCGCCGCCGGCGTCGCCGGAGAACAGGCCGCGTCCGCCGAAGCTGACATTCAGCGCCGAGATCGCCGCGGTCAGCGCCTGGCGTGCGGCGGTGGAAACCGTCGCCGAGGCGATCCCGCCATTGGCGGCGATGGCGGTGGTTCCGCTGGCATGCAGTTCGACCGCCAGGTTGCGGAGCGAATCGAGTGAGTTCTGGATCGTGGTGGCGCGGGATTCCGCCAGGTCGAGGATCTCGCCATACTGGGTCAGGTTCGCCAGCGCCCGGTCGATGCCCACGAGTTCCGAAATCCGGCCGCCATGGGCGCCGGCCGGATCGACGAGGCGGCCGGTCACCGCCTCCTGGCGGGCGATATCCGAGCGTTCCCTCAGGTCGCTGATCAGGCGCCGCATCAGGTCATGGCGGGGTTGCGCGGGAAAGCCGTAGGTGGGCAGGGGCATTGGCTCAGATCTCCAGCAATTGGTCGAGCATCCGGGACGCGGCCTGGATGACCTGGACATTGGCGGCATAGGCCTGCTCGATCTGGATCAGGGCCTGCATCTCGGCGTCGGAATCGACGCCGATCCGTCCTGCCTCCGCGCTGGCAAGAACTTCACGGGCGCCCGAGAACCCGGCCACGTCGGCTTCTGCCGAGACCCGGCTGGTGGCAGCGAGCTCGGTCAGGCCGCCGACCATCTCGGCGAGGGAACGCGCGCCGCTCAGGCCCGGCACCGGGACGACGGCGGCACGGATCGTCAGGGCGTCGAGCATGGCGCGGGGCAGGGTGCCGCTGGCGGCGGGGCCGGCGGCAACGGACCCGAGCCCGTCGCGCAGCAGCGCCGGGTCGCCGCCGGCGCGCGGGTCCACGGCGGCGTTGAGCCGGATGCGCCCTGCCAGCCCCGCCAGTGCGAGCGGATCGTAGGCGGCGCCGTCATCGGTGAACAGGCCGGGATCAGCCGGCCCGCGCGTGGGATCGACGCCGGGCGCCGCCAGCCGCCCGATCAGGTCGGCGGCCAACGCGTCGGCCCGGTCGGAGAATTCGGGCGCGATTCGGTCGCGCACGGCGAAGAGGCCCGCCATCGAGCCGCCGGTGATGGCCTGGTTGCCGGGCCCGTCCGGCGTGATGTCGACGCCGTTCAGGGTCAGCCCGCCCAGCGCGCCGGTGCCGTTGTCGTAGCGCATCGCCGGGGTGATCACCGGGCTGGCGGTGAACTCGATCTGCTGCGCCCGGGTATTGGCGAGAACCAGCCCTTGCGCCGTGGTGATTTCGACCACGCCGCCCTCTCGCATCTGCTCGCGGATCGGCACGATGGCCGAAACGCGGTCGATCAGCTGTTCGCGCTGATCCACCAGGCTGGCCGTATCCCGGCCGCTGGCCGAGAAGATCTGGATCTGGCGGTTCAGCCTGGCGATCTTCGACAGGGCGCCGTTCACCTCGCTGACCTGGCGGGCGATCTCGTCGTCGGCAGTTTGGCGGACCCGGGCGCTTTCGGTGGATATCTGGTTCAGCTTTACCGCCACGTCCTGCGCCGCGCTGGCCGCTGCGAACTGGCGCGGCGCCAGTTCCGGGGTCTCGGCGAGTTGGCGCAACGCGCCTTCGAAGGCGGTCAGTCTCGCCGCGAGGCTATCGCCGCCGCCGGACGTCCCCAGGCTGCGCTCGAGCCGGTCGAGCG
>DATHZU010000293.1:0-2095 GCA_035458445.1 Thermohalobaculum sp.
GGCGGTGCCATCGACGTGATCGAGGTGGCGGCCCGGCTGGACCGCGACGTGGCCGACGTGGCGGCCAACTACTTCGCCGCGGGCGCGCGCTTCGGGCTCGACTGGCTGCGCTCCTCGGCCCGCCAGGTCAAGCCCGCCGACCACTGGGAGCACATCGCCCTTGGCCGCCTGATGGCCGATCTGCGCGCCCAGCAATCCGCCATCGGCGCCGCGGCGCTGTCGCTGAAGGGCGCCAAGCCCGGCCCCGCCGGCATCGCCAAATGGACCGAGATGAACCCGGAAACCGCAGACCGTGCCGACAGGCTGATCAACGAGCTGCGCGCCTCCGGCACCCTCTCGGTCGCGAAACTCGCCGTCGCCTCGTCGCAGCTCAAGGTCATCGGCGGGGGGTGAGCGGCGGGCCGGCGCCGGCGGCAGTTCATGGCTGGTTCAACCGGATCGCGCTCTGCTATGCATGGCAGCGTGATGGCAGCGATGGAGCGACGGGCCGATGAAACATGTCGAGGCGCATGGCGCGCGCATTCCCGCGATCGGGCTGGGGACCTGGACCCTGAAAGGGGCCGAGGCAACCCGGCTGGTGGCCGCGGCGATCGGTGCCGGTTACCGCCATGTGGACACCGCGGCGATGTACGACAACGAGGCGGCGGTGGGGGCCGGTCTGGCGGCGGGGTTGCGCGAGAACGGCCTGGAGCGCGATGACGTCTTCCTGACCACCAAGGTCTGGCCCACGGATATCGGCGACGGCGACCTGCAGCGCTCGGTCGAGGCCAGCCTGTCGCGGCTGGGGATCGACCGGGTCGATCTGGCGCTGATCCACTGGCCATCCAGGACCATCCCCCTGGCCGACTCGATCCGGGCGCTGAACGAGGTGAAGGACCGGGGCCTGGCGCGCCATATCGGGGTCTCGAACTTCACCGTGGCGCTGATCGATCAGGCCAATGCGCTGACCCGTAACCCCCTGGTCTGCAACCAGGTCGAGTACCACCCCTTCCTGAACCAGGACCGGGTTCTGTCCGCCTGCCGCGAGCATGGCATGGCGGTCGTCTCGTACTGCCCGCTGGCGCGCGGCACCGAGCTGTTCTCGCATCCCGCGGTGACCGCGGCGGCGGCCCGCCATGGCCGGACGCCGGCCCAGGTGGTGCTGCGCTGGCACATGCAGCAGCCCGGCGTCGCCGCCATCCCGCGCTCGACCGATCCCGGCCGGATCGCGCAGAACCTTCAGGTCTTCGATTTCGAGCTCGACGGCCCCGAGATGGCGGCGCTGGACGCGTTGCGCCAGCGCGGCCGGCGCATCTGCGACTTCGAGTTCTCGCCCGACTGGGACCCGGCCTGACACGGCCCCGCCGCGGGCCGTGAGGTCGGGCGCTCCGCCGGTCCGAAGGTGCGACGCCGTGTTTCGGCGGCGGAGGTTTCATGTGCGCGCCCGAACGCCCATATTGCTGGAGCGGGTTTCGATCCCCGGGATCGGCACGGTGAAACCTGCTTTGACCGGCCGTACCTGAAAGGCGGGGTAAGCGATGGATCACGACGGATCTGACAGCGGCCCCTGGGTCTCGCACCGGGCAAGCGGGGTCGCCATATCGGCGATCAAGCAGATGGCGATGCTCAGCGCCGAGGTCGAGGGCGCGGCGTCGCTCGCCTGGGGCCTGCCGTCCTTCCCGACGCCCGAGCCGATCCGCCGCGCCGTCGCCGAGCGGCTGGAACGCGATCCGGCCATCGGCATGTACGCCCTGCCCGACGGCCTGCCGGAGTTGCGCGAGGCGGTGTCGGCCGAGCATCTGCGCCGAACCGGCGTGGCCGCCGACCCGGGCGCCAATGTGATGGTCACGGCCGGCAACATGGAGGCGATGCACTGCCTGCTGCAGGCGATCCTCGACCCCGGCGACGAGGTGATCCTGACCGATCCGGGCTTCGTCTCGCATATCCAGCAGGTGCTGTTGCATGGCGGCCGCCCGGTGTTCTGGCCGATGGACGAGGCGGCGGGCTGGCAGCTCGACATCGCCGCCCTGCCCGGGCTGATCGGCCGCCGCACCAAGGCGGTGATCCTGGTCAGCCCGTCGAACCCGACGGGCGCCATCCTGACCGAGGCGACGCT
>DATHZU010000294.1:0-2307 GCA_035458445.1 Thermohalobaculum sp.
CGGCAAGACCGCGATCGCCGAGGGGCTGGCCTTGCGCATCGTCAACGGCGACGTACCGGAGAGCCTGAAGGACAAGACGCTGATGTCGCTGGACATGGGCGCGCTGATCGCGGGCGCCAAGTACCGGGGCGAGTTCGAGGAGCGGCTGAAGGCGGTGCTGGCCGAGGTCACCAGCGCGGCCGGCGGCATCATCCTGTTCATCGACGAGATGCACACGCTGGTCGGCGGCGGCAAGGCCGAGGGCGCCATGGACGCGGCCAACCTGCTGAAGCCCGCCTTGGCGCGGGGCGAGCTGCATTGCGTCGGCGCCACCACGCTGGACGAATACCGCAAGCATGTGGAGAAGGACGCGGCCCTGGCGCGGCGGTTCCAGCCGGTCTTCATCTCGGAGCCGACGGTCGAGGACACGATCTCGATCCTGCGCGGCATCAAGGAGAAATACGAGGTCCATCACGGGGTGCGGATCACCGACTCGTCGCTGGTGGCCGCCGCGACGCTCGGGAACCGCTACATCACCGACCGCTTCCTGCCCGACAAGGCCATCGACCTGATGGACGAGGCGGCCTCGCGGCTGCGGATGGAGGTGGACTCGAAGCCCGAGGAGCTGGACGCGCTCGACCGCGACATCATGCAGAAGCAGATCGAAGCGGAAGCGATGAAGAAGGAGACCGACACCGCCTCGAAGGATCGCCTCGCGCGGTTGCAGAAGGAACTCGGCGAGCTGCAGGAGCGCTCGGCCGAACTGACCGCGCGCTGGCAGGCCGAGAAGGACAAGCTGGGCGCGGCCCGCGACATCAAGGAGCAGCTCGACGAGGCCCGCGGGCAGCTGGAGATCGCCAAGCGGCAGGGCGACCTGCAGCGGGCGGGAGAGCTGGCCTATGGCACCATCCCCGACCTCGAGCGCCGGCTCGTCGCGGCCGAGGAGGCGGAGGAGAGCGACGTGATGGTCGAGGAGGCGGTGACGCCCGAGCATGTGGCGGGCGTGGTCAGCCGCTGGACCGGCATCCCGGTGGACAAGATGCTGGAGGGCGAGCGCGACAAGCTGCTGCAGATGGAGGCCGCCATCGGCGCCCGGGTCATCGGGCAGGAGCAGGCGGTGACGGCTGTGGCCAACGCGGTGCGCCGCTCGCGCGCCGGCCTCAGCGACCCGAACCGGCCGATGGGCTCGTTCCTGTTCCTCGGCCCCACCGGCGTCGGCAAGACGGAACTCACCAAGGCACTGGCCGAGTTCCTGTTCGACGACGACCAGGCGATGGCGCGCATCGACATGTCCGAGTTCATGGAGAAGCATTCCGTGGCGCGGATGATCGGCGCCCCCCCGGGCTATGTGGGCTATGACGAGGGCGGCGTGCTGACCGAGGCAGTGCGGCGCCGGCCCTACCAGGTGGTGCTGTTCGACGAGGTCGAGAAGGCGCATCCCGATGTCTTCAACGTGCTGCTGCAGGTGCTGGACGAGGGCCGCCTGACCGACGGCCAGGGCCGGACCGTCGACTTCAAGAACACCCTGATCATCCTGACCTCGAACCTCGGTTCCGAATACCTCGCCAGCCTGCCCGAGGGCGGCAGGGCGGCGGATGTGGAGGACCAGGTGATGGGCGTCGTGCGCGGCCATTTCCGGCCCGAGTTCCTGAACCGGCTGGACGAGATCATCCTGTTCGACCGGCTGAGCCGCGACCACATGGACGGCATCGTGAAGATCCAGCTGGGCGACCTGCAAAAGCGGCTGGAGCCGCGCAAGATCGTGCTGGACCTGGACGACGCGGCCATGGCCTGGCTGGCCGCCAAGGGCTACGACCCGGTCTACGGCGCCCGGCCGCTGAAGCGGGTGATCCAGAAGGCGCTGCAGGACCCGCTGGCCGAGCTGCTGCTGGGCGGCACGCTGCGGGATGGTGAGACCCTGGCGGTGAGCGCCGACGCGGACGGGCTGGTCTTCGGCGAGGACGCAAAGGCGGCGAAGCCGAGGCTGGCGACGGTGCATTGAGGCTCTGCCGGCCGGTGAACTAAACATTTAAGGGGCGCGTCTTCGAGCGCGCCCTGTTGGTGCTGGCGGCCGCGTCAGAGGGTATTGACCGGCGGTTATCGGACATTCGCGCGAAACGCTTGAAATGTCCGAAACGTGCCACGAAAACGCGCCCGAAGGTGCGCCCGGCTATGGCTGATTTCCGACGATGCTGTTGAAAATGTCGGCTTTTTTGTGCGTGGATTTGCTCGATTGAATTTGGCCTGCCCTTCCTCATGCGGGGTTTGGCACGAGCTTCGCGAGCTTTCTGAGGTTTTGAGCCATGGCTGCGAGGTTGAACTCGTCCT
>DATHZU010000295.1:0-2407 GCA_035458445.1 Thermohalobaculum sp.
ATTCGACAGGCGTTTTGCCGCCGAGGACATCGCCGGCAGCCGCGCCCATGCGGCGATGCTGGCCAAGCAGGGCATCATCTCCGGCGCCGACCGCGACGCCATCGATGCGGGGCTGGCGCAGGTGCTGGGCGAGATCGAGGCGGGTAATTTTGCGTTCTCGACCGCGCTGGAGGACATCCACATGAACGTGGAGGCGCGGCTGAAGGAGATCGCCGGCGAGCCGGCCGGGCGACTGCACACCGCGCGCTCGCGCAACGACCAGGTGGCGACCGATTTCCGGCTGTGGGTGCGCAAGACCGTCGACCAGACCGACGCGGCGCTGGCCGCGCTGATGCGCGCGCTGGTGGCGCAGGCCGAGGCCGGGGCCGAGTTGGTGATGCCGGGCTTCACCCATCTGCAGACCGCCCAGCCGGTGACCTGGGGCCACCACATGCTGGCCTATGTCGAGATGTTCAGCCGCGACAGGGGGCGGTTTGCCGATGCGCGCAGGCGCATGAACGAATCGCCCCTCGGGGCGGCGGCGCTGGCCGGAACCTCGTTCCCGATCGACCGGCAGATGACCGCCTCGGCCCTGGGTTTCGACCGGCCCTGCGCCAATTCGCTGGACGCGGTCAGCGACCGCGACTTCGTGCTGGAGTATCTGGCAGCGGCGACGATCTGCGCCACGCATCTGAGCCGCTTTGCCGAGGAGCTGGTGATCTGGTCCTCGGCGCAGTTCCGGTTCGCGAAGCTGAGCGACAAGTTCACCACCGGCTCGTCGATCATGCCGCAGAAGCGCAACCCGGACGCGGCCGAGCTGATCCGGGCCAAGGTGGGGCGCATCTCGGGGGCGCTGATCGCGTTGGTGATCGTGATGAAGGGGCTGCCGCTGGCCTATTCCAAGGACATGCAGGAGGACAAGGAGCCGCTGTTCGACGCGGCCGATGCGCTGGCGCTGGCACTGGCGGCGATGGAGGGGATGGTGCGCGACCTGACCCCCAACGCCGGGAACCTGCGGGCGGCGGCGGGCAGCGGCTTCTCCACTGCCACGGACCTGGCCGACTGGCTGGTGCGCGTGCTGGGGATGCCGTTCCGCGAGGCGCATCACGTCACCGGCCGCGTGGTTGCGCTGGCCGAGGCCGAGGGCTGCGAGATGGCCGACCTGCCGCTGGAAAAGCTGCAGGAAATCGAGGCTGGACTGACCGGGGCGGTCTATGATGTTCTGAGCGTCGACGCCTCGGTCTCGAGCCGCACGAGCTATGGCGGCACGGCGCCGGTCAGGGTGCGCGAGCAGGCGGCGATCTGGCGGGAGAGACTGGCCATGGAAAACCGGGGATGAGCATCGGCCGCATCGTCCTGACGGCGCTTGCCGCCGCCGCGCTGGCGGTTTCGGCCTGCGGGTTCAAGGGCGACCCGATCCGGCCGGGCTCGGACAAGGATCCCAAGACGCAGCAGAAAAGCGGGTCCTGAGGCGCGATGGACCATTTCAACTACATCGACGGCCACCTCCATGCCGAGGGGGTGGCGATCAGGCGCATCGCCGAGGCGGTGGGCACGCCGTTCTATGTCTATTCGACCGCGACGCTGGAGCGGCACTACCAGGTGTTCGACGAAGCGCTGGCGGGCCTGCCGCACCTGATCGCCTATGCGCTGAAGGCCAATGGCAACCAGGCGGTGATCGCCACCCTGGCGCGGCTGGGCGCCGGAGCCGACGTGGTCTCGGGCGGCGAGTTGATGCGGGCGCTGGCGGCGGGCGTGCCGGCGGACAAGATCGTCTTCTCCGGCGTCGGCAAGACCGCCGCCGAGATGCGCCAGGCGCTGGAGGCCGGCATCCGCCAGTTCAATGTCGAGAGCGAGCCGGAACTGGAGGCGCTGGATGCGGTTGCGCGGTCGGTGGGCAAGCGGGCCGCCATCGCCATCCGGGTCAACCCGGACGTGGACGCGCGCACCCACGCCAAGATCGCCACCGGAAAGTCCGAGAACAAGTTCGGCATCCCGATTGCCCGAGCCCGCGCCGTCTATGCCCGCGCCGCCGCCATGCCGGGGATCGAGGTGGTGGGGGTCGACGTGCATATCGGCTCGCAATTGACCGATCTCGCGCCCTTCGAGGCCGCCTTCACCAAGATCGCGGAGCTGACGCTGGCGCTGCGCGCCGACGGGCACGACATCCGGCGGCTGGACCTGGGGGGCGGCCTGGGAATTCCCTATCAACGCTCGAATGCGGCGCCGCCGCTGCCCTTCGACTACGGCGCGCTGATCAAGCGCACGGTCGGCGGTCTCGGCTGCGAGATCGAGATCGAGCCCGGGCGGCTGATCGTCGGCAATGCCGGGCTTCTGGTGGCCGAGGTGATCTACCGCAAGGAGGGCGAGGGCCGCGACTTCCTGATCGTCGACGCGGCGATGAACGACCTGATCCGGCCAGCCATGT
>DATHZU010000296.1:0-3563 GCA_035458445.1 Thermohalobaculum sp.
AGGCCGCCGCCGAAGCCACCACCAGCGCCGGCGGCGCCACCATGCCGGAGAGCCCCGCCCCGGCCAGGATCGCCACCGTGACCCAGCGCAGCCCCAGACGCCGCTGCACCAGGTCGCGCAGCACCAGAGCCAGCCCGATCATCAGCACGCCGCTGGGCGCCATGATCCCGGGCGCCACCGGAATCAGGCAGGGGCCGTCCGGCGCACAGAAGGTGCCCACATTGCCGATCATCCAGTTGGCGAGCGGGATGCAAAGGCCGAAGCCCAGCAGGTACAGGTATCCCTCGGTTCGCGGGGTCATTGCAGTCTCGCAGCCGTTGACATCGATTCGCCGCCTCCTTTACGCCAGAGGGGCTTGGAATTCCACCTTGACCCGTTCCGGCGCAGCGACCGCAGCCTTCCGGCAAGAGCGTGCGCGCCGCAGGACGGGCGGAGGTCAACTTCCGCGAAGGCTTGATTAAAATTTCGGCAGTTTGCCTGTTTATTATGCAATCGAGTTTCTACCCCGCGCGCTTAGCGGCCCCAAGGATACCCTAAACCACTGATCTAAAACATATTACGAACTCTGGCACGATCCCTGCATGATATTGAGTGACGGGTACGGGCGCGCGCGGCCGGACGGGATCGTTTGCGCAAAAAATGCAAGGGAGAACCAAGTGAAAAAGGTCGAGGCCATCATCAAGCCGTTCAAGCTGGACGAGGTGAAGGAGGCGCTGCAGGAGATCGGTATCCAGGGCCTGTCGGTGATCGAGGCCAAGGGCTTCGGACGCCAGAAGGGTCATACCGAGCTCTATCGCGGCGCCGAATATGTCGTCGACTTCCTGCCCAAGGTGAAGATCGAGGTCGTCGTCGCGGACGATCTGCTGGACAACGTCATCGAGGCGATTGTCGGCGCCGCCAAGACTGGCAAGATCGGCGACGGCAAGATATTCGTCTCGTCGGTCGAGCAGGCAATCCGCATCCGCACCGGCGAGGAAGGCCCTGACGCCCTCTGACACCGACCGCTGTCCATCGGCGGATCCCCGCCAGAAACCCAAACCCCATCTACAGGAACCGAAGGGACTAGAAATGACCACTGGAGCCGATCTCGTACAGCGGATCAAGGACGAGGAGATTGCCTATGTCGATCTCCGCTTCACCGACCCGCGGGGCAAGATGCAGCATGTGACTGCGATCTCGGACATCATCGACGAGGACTGGGCCGAGGAAGGCTGGATGTTCGACGGCTCGTCGATCGCCGGCTGGAAGTCGATCGACCAGTCCGACATGAAGCTGATGCCCGACGTGGCCAGCGCCTATATCGACCCGTTCTACGCCGAGAAGACCCTGGCGCTGTTCTGCACCGTGGCCGAGCCGGACACCGGCGAGCTCTATGACCGCGACCCGCGTGCGACCGCCATCAAGGCCGAGCGCTACCTGCAGACCTCGGGCATCGGCGACACCTCGTACTGGGGTCCCGAGGCCGAGTTCTTCATGTTCGACGACGTGCGGTTCCAGGTCGGCATCAACAAGGTCAGCTTCGAGGTCGACGCCCAGGACGGCTCGTGGAACTCGGACACCGAGTACGAGATGGGCAATATGGGCCACCGGCCCGGGATCAAGGGCGGCTACTTCCCGGTCAACCCGACCGACTCGGCCCAGGACATCCGCTCGGAGATGCTGTCGACGATGAAGCGCATGGGCATGCGGGTCGACAAGCACCACCACGAGGTGGCGTCCTGCCAGCACGAGCTGGGCATGATCTTCGGCGGGCTGGTCGAGCAGGCCGACAACCTGCAGAAGTACAAATACGTGATCCACAACGTGGCCCATGCCTATGGCAAGTCGGTCACCTTCATGCCCAAGCCCATCAAGGGCGACAACGGCACCGGCATGCATGTCAACCAATCGATCTGGAAGGACGGCAAGCCGCTGTTCGCCGGCGACCAGTATGCCGATCTGTCGGAAGAAGCGCTGTGGTACATCGGCGGCGTGCTGAAGCATGCCAAGGCGCTGAATGCGCTGACCAACCCGGGCACCAACAGCTACAAGCGGCTGATCCCCGGCTTCGAGGCGCCGGTGCTGCTGGCCTATTCGGCCCGCAACCGCTCGGCCTCGGTCCGCATTCCCTGGACCGAGAGCCCGAAGGCCAAGCGCGTCGAGACCCGGTTCCCGGACCCCTCGGCCAACCCCTATCTGGCGATGTCGGCACTGCTGATGGCGGGCCTGGACGGGATCAAGAACAAGATCCACCCGGGCGAGCCGGCGGACAAGGACCTCTACGACCTGCCGCCCGAGGAGCTGGCCGGCATCCCGACCGTCTGCGGGAGCTTGCGCGAGGCGCTGGGCGCGCTGGAGGCCGACATGGACTTCCTGCTGGCGGGCGACGTTTTCACCCGCAGCCAGCTGGAAGGCTACATGGACCTCAAATGGGAGGAGGTCTACAACTACGAGCACACGCCCCACCCGATCGAATACCAGATGTATTATTCCTGCTGATCGGGCGGGTTCTATCGGCTAAGGAGGGCGGCGCAGCGCATGCGCCGCCCTTTCACTTTGCCGCCGGACCGCACAGGATGACCTCGCCCGCCGAATTCGCAGATCTCCGCCACGCCTCGCCCGCCCTGTTCGACAGGGTGCTGGCGCTGAACGGCCTCCATGCGGCCGAGACTTCCGAGCTCGACGCCCACCGGCTCCGCGAGATGCTGGATGCGGCGTTCATGGCACTGGTGGCGCCGGATGCGAGCGCCTTCCTGATCGCCTTCGACGAGACCGCGGCCTATGACAGCCCGAATTTCCTGTGGTTCCGCGACCGCCTCGACCGCTTCGTCTATGTCGACCGCGTGGTGGTTGCGGCGACCGCGCGCGGGCGGGGGCTGGCGCGGCGGCTGTACGATGATGTCGCTGCGGCAGCGCTGGCCTCAAGCCGCGACCGGGTCGTCTGCGAAGTGAATCTCGAGCCGCCGAACCCGGCATCGGACGCCTTCCACGCAGCGCTGGGTTTCTTCGAAGCGGGGCGCGGTTCACCGGCCCCCGGCAAGGTGGTCCGCTATCTGGAGAGGCGCCTTCCGCCAGAAGATTCGCCATGACCGGCCTCGCCCCCTCGCTGGCCGATATCGAGCGCATGGCGCGGGCCGCCTACGAGGCCATGCCCCCGCTGTTCCGGCAGCATTGCGACGGGCTGCTGATCCGCGTCGCCGACTTCGCCGATGACGAGACGCTGGCCGAGATGGGGATCGAGGACCCGTTCGAACTGACTGGGCTCTACCACGGTGTGGCGTTGACCGAAAAGTCGGTGATGGACACGCCCTCGGAACCCGACCAGGTCTGGCTGTACCGGCGCCCGATCCTCGAGGAATGGATCGAGCGGGGCGATGTGGACCTGGACCGGCTGGTGGCCCATGTGCTGGTCCACGAGATCGCCCACCATTTCGGGTTCTCGGACGACGACATCGCCGAGATCGACGACTGGCGGCTGTGAGGGGCCCGCGCCGGACAATGGCCCACGAACCGCCCCGGTGTCGACGCAATCGGATTTTAACGTGCCTTCACGATGCTCGGTCTCAAGTGGTAGCCCAAGCAGT
>DATHZU010000297.1:0-3737 GCA_035458445.1 Thermohalobaculum sp.
CCTTCGGCGCCGGGGTACTGCCCTCGCCCAGGTCCCAATAAAGCCCCGCCATCAGCGCCAGGGCCTCGCGGCTCAGCGGCATCAGGATGTGCTCGTCCGGGGCATGCTGCGAGCAGGCACCGTAGGAATGCGGGATCCAGATCGCTGGCAGGCCCAGCAGGTCGGTGAAGACGTCGTTGCAGATCGAGCCGCCCATCTGCGGGATCACCGCCGGCGCCTGGCCGGTGGTGCGGGCGATCGCCTCGCGGACCCAGACCGCCCAGGGGTCGTCGAGCTCGGTCCGGCTGGCCGGGAAACCGCCGGCATTGCCCGGCGGCGGCGGCAGGACCTGGACGTTCTCGAAGCCCAGCGCGTTCAGATGCCGGCGCAGCGCCGGAAAGACGTTCTCGACATCGGTCCCGGCGATGTAGCGCAGCTGGCAATGGGCCTTGGCCCAGGGCTGGATGGCGTTGACCGGGCCCGAGGGGTTGCCGCTCAGCATCGCCAGCACGGCGAAGGAGTTCCAGGCATAGACCTTCTCGGCGGGGGTCAGGCCGGGCTCGCCCCAGTCGCGGTCGACCTTCGGTCCGGTGGGGCCGCCGTCCAGCTCCACCCCCTTCAGCGCCTCGCGGGTGGCGTTGGTGATCTGGGGGGGCAGCCACTCCTCGATCAGGATCTGCCCCTTCGGGCTGACGATCGAGGCCACCGCATGCATCAGGATCGCCGCCGGGTCCGCCAGCGCGCCGCCCCAATTGCCGGAATGGTGACCACCCTCGCGCAGTTCCACCAGCATGTCGAAATTCAGCGCGCCCCGGGCGCCAAAGCAGACGGTCGGCCGGTCCATGCGCACGCGCGGTCCGTCCGAGGCGATGAAGACATCGGCCGAGAAGGCGTCGAGGTTCTCCTTCACCACGTCATAGACCCCGGCCGAGCCGTTCTCCTCGCCGGTCTCGATCATGAACTTGGCGTTGAAGCCGAGCCTGCCCTTGGTCTCGAGCACCGCCCGCAGCGCTGCCATGTTGATGCTGTGCTGGCCCTTGTTGTCCGCCGTGCCGCGGCCATAGAGCCTGTCGCCGTCGCGGGCGGTCTTCCAGGGGCCGGCGCCCTTGGTCCACTGATCCTCCAGCCCGCGCACCGTGTCGCCATGGCCGTATCCCAGCACGGTCGGCAGTCCCTCCGCCTCATGCCGAAGGGCCAGCAGGATCGGCCCGCAAGTGGTGACCGGATTCTCGAAGATCCGCCACTCGAAGCCCATGGCCTCGAAGGCGGGCGCCATCTCCTCGGTCAGGTAGCGGGCGCAATGGGGCAGGCCGCGCGGCTCCTGGCTCTCGGAGGGGATCGCCACGCGGCGGGCGAGGTCGGCCTCGAAGGCGCCGCTGTCGAGGTAATCGGTGGCGCGGGCGATGGCACCCTCGCGGCCGGCATTCGCGTCAGGCATCGGTCAGGGCTCCCTCGTCGTAGAGATGGCATTCCACATGCCCGCCCGCGATCGCCACCTTGCGCGGCGCGGCCTGCGAGCAGTGCGGCATCGCCCGGGCACAGCGGGGATGGAAGGTGCAGCCCGAGGGCATGTCCAGCGGGTTCGGGTAGCTGGCGCCGAGATGGGTATCGGGAACGCTCAGGTCCGGATCGGGGGTCAGCACCGAATCGAGAAGCGCCCGCGAATAGGGGTGGCGCGGCGTCTCGAACAGCGAAGCGGTGTCGGTCTGTTCGACGATCCGCCCCAGATACATCACCGCCACCCGGGTCGCGATATGCTCGACCACCGCCAGGTTATGGCTGATCAGCAGATAGGTCAGGCCCAGCTCGGCCCGCAGGTCTTGCAGCAGGTTGAGAATCTGGCTTTGTACCGAGACATCCAGCGCCGAGGTCGGCTCGTCGCAGATTACCATCTTCGGGCGGTTGATCAGGGCGCGGGCGATGGCGACGCGCTGGCGCTGGCCGCCGGACAACTGGTTGGGATAGTTGTTGAAAACCCGCTTCGGCAGGCCGACCAGCTCCATGATCTCGTGCGCCCGCTTCTCCCAGGTGGAGGGATCGGGGTCGCCCTGAACCTTCAGCGGCAGGGTGATGATCGATCCGATGGTCTTGCGCGGGTTCAGCGAGGAATAGGGGTCCTGGAAGATCGGCTGGATGGTCCGCGCCACGGTCATGCGGTCGAGGGACGAGATCGGCTTGCCGTCGAGCAGGATCTCCCCGGCGCTGGGCGGCAGGAGCCCCATCATCATCTTCGCCAGCGTGGTCTTGCCGCAGCCGCTTTCGCCGACCAGGGCCAGGACTTCGCCGGGCTCGACCCGCAGGTCGACGCCATTGACCGCATGCAGGGGGCGCTTCGGCTTCATGAAGCCGCCGGAGATGTGGAAGACGCGGGTGATGCCGCGGGCTTCGATGACGGGGTTCGTCATGCCGTGGCCTCCGCCATGTTCGCCGCCGTCTGCTCCGGGCTGAGCACGCAGCGATACCGGTGCCCAGCCTGCTCCGCATCGCGCAACGCCACATCGCCTGCCCGGCAGGCGTCGGCCACATGGCGGCAGCGCTCGGCGAAATGGCAACCCCGCATCTCGCCCACCAGCGAGGGCACGATGCCGGGAATCGACCCCAGATGCGCGCCGCGTGCCGTCTTGCCGGGGATCGGGATGCATTCCAGCAGCCCCTGGGTATAGGGATGCGCCGGGGCCTGGAAGATCTGCTTCGCCGTGCCCTGCTCGACGATCTCGCCCGCATACATCACCGCCACCCGGTCGGCGACCCGGGCGACGACGCCCAGATCGTGGGTGATTAGGATCAGCCCGGTCTGGAACTCTTGTTGCAGATCGGCCAGCAAATGCAGGATCTGCGCCTGGATGGTGACGTCCAGCGCCGTCGTCGGCTCGTCGGCGATGATCAGGTCGGGGCCGCACATCAGCGCCATCGCGATCATCACGCGCTGGCGCAGCCCGCCGGAAAGCTGGTGCGGATATTGGCTCAGCCGCCCCCGCGCCGCCGTGATCCCCACCTTCTCCAGCAGCCAGACGGCGCGGTCGCGGGCCTCGGCCACGCTCACGTCCCGGTGGCGGCGCAGCGCCTCGATGAGCTGGTCGCCGATGGTGTAGGCCGGGTTCAGCGAGGTCATCGGCTCCTGGAAGATCATGCTCATCTTGTTGCCGCGCAGGTCCGACATCTGGCGCTCGGTCAGGCCGGCGAGGTCGGTGCCGTCCAGTTCCAGCGTCTTCGTCCTGCGCACCGCCTTCGACGGCAGCAGGTCCATCAGCGCCAGCGAGGTCAGCGACTTGCCGCAACCGGATTCCCCGACGATCGCCAGGGTCTCGCCCCGGTTCACGTGGAAGCTCACATCCTGCACGGGATGCAGCATCCCGGAGGGAACCGGGATGTCGACGCTCAGGCTCTCGACCGTCAGGATGCGTTCGGCCATCAGTTGCGCCCGTCCGGGGCGGTCACGTCGCGCATTCCGTCGCCCAGCAGGTTGATCGACAGCACCAGCAGGAACAGCGCCGTGCCGGGGATGGCGATCAGCCAGCCCGAGAAGAACATCAGCCCCTTGGCCTCCGAGATCATCAGCCCCCAACTCGGCTCCGGCGGTTGCACGCCAAGGCCCAGGAAGGACAGCGCCGCCTCGAGCAGGATCGCGTGGGCCATCTCGATGGTGGCGATCACGATCAGGTGGTTGGCCACGTTGGGCAGGATCTCGGCCAGGATGATCCGCGGCGTCGAGCAGCCCAGCGCCTGGGCGGCGGCGACGAAATCCAGGTTGCGCACCT
>DATHZU010000298.1:0-5246 GCA_035458445.1 Thermohalobaculum sp.
GCACCCGTGAAGGCGGGTCGGGACGACCCGGCCTACCCCGCTGCAGACCTCACCCAGCCTGCCGCTGGTCCGGCAGCTTGTATCCCATTCCGTCCAGCAACTGGCGCAGCTTCAGCTTCGATATCTTGCCGGTGGCCGTATGCGGGATCTCGTCCATGTAGACCACGTCGTCAGGCAACTGCCACTTGGCGAAATGCGGGCGCAGGCGGTCGATGACTTCCTCCGCCGGCGGCTGCTTGCCCTTGCGGGGCACCACCACCAGCACCGGGCGCTCGTCCCATTTCGGGTGCGGGATGCCCACCGCCGCCGCCTCGGCCACGTCCGGATGGCCCAGCGCGAAGTTCTCCATCTCGATCGAGCTGATCCACTCGCCGCCCGATTTGATCACGTCCTTCAGCCGGTCGGTGATGCGCACATAGCCGAGCGGGTTGATGGTCGCCGCATCGCCGGTGTCGAACCAGTTCTCGGCGTCGGCGACGTCGCGGTCCTGCTTGAGATACCGCTTCACGATGCCGGGGCCGCGGATCAGCAGCCGCCCCTGGGTCTCGCCGTCCCAGGGCAGCATATCGCCGTCCTCGCTGCGCAACGCCAGGTCGACCGTGAAGGGCGGGTGCCCGACGGTCAGCTGGGTCTCCATGCGCTCGGCCTCGGGCCGCGCCATGATCTCGGGCTTGAAGGTGCAGAGCGTGCCCAGGGGCGAGGTCTCGGTCATCCCCCAGGCATGCAGCACCCGCACGCCGTAATCGTTCTGGAACGACTCGATCACCGCCTTGGGGCAGGACGAGCCGCCGATGGCCACCCGGTTCAGATGCGGCAGCTTCAGTCCGTTCTCGCGCAGATGGGTCAGCAGCATCAGCCAGACGGTCGGCACCGCGGCGGTGATGGTGACGCCCAGGTCCAGCATCTCGTACAGGCTGGCGGGGTCCAGCATCCGGCCCGGCAGCACCATCGAGGCCCCCGCGATCGGCGTCGAGAACCCGGTCGACCAGCCATTGGCGTGGAACAGCGGCACCACCGGCATCATCACATCGTTGCAGGACAGGCCCAGCATGTCCTGCTGCACGAAGACCATGGCGTGCAGCACGTTCGAGCGGTGGGCATAGACCACCCCCTTCGGCTCGCCCGTGGTGCCCGAGGTATAGCAGATGCCGCAGGCGTCGCGCTCGTCGCCCGCGGTCCAGCCGTCCTCGCCGGTCTCCGCCTCGACGATCTCCTCGTAGCAATGCAGGTTCGGCAGCGAGGTCTCGGGCATATGCGCCCGGTCGGTCATCACGATATAGCCCGCTACCCGCGGCAGGTCGGCGGCCAGGGCCTCAAGGATCGGCACCATGTCCAGGTCGCACAGGATCCAGCGGTCCTCGGCGTGGTTGATGATGTACAGCATCTGCTCGCGCGACAGGCGCGGGTTCAGCGAGTGCAGCACGCCGCCGGCACCCGGCACGCCGTACCAGACCTCCATGTGGCGGGCGGTGTTCCAGGCCATGCAGCCGATCACCTCGCCGGGCCTGACGCCCAGGCGCCGCAGGGCCTGGGCCAGCTTCAGGGCGCGCAGGCGGATATCGGCCCAGCTCGTGCGGGTGATCGGCCCTTCCACCGAGCGGCTGATCACCGGCCGCGCGCCATGGTACTTGGCAGCGTGGTCGAGGATGTTGGTGACCCTCAGCGGCCAGTCCTGCATCATGCCGAGCATCGGCGCTCCTTCCGTCGCTCAATTTGTCTGACCTTCAATCTATCAGCGGATTTTGCGCTGTGAAGTCCGTGCTTGCGCGCCGTGCGCGCCACGGTCAAGGTTCCGCCGCGGCGGCGGGCCGCGAGTCACCTTCAACGCGGCTGGAATCCGGCGGATGAACCCCACCACAATCGGCGCGATCTGGATCGTCGGCGGCACCTCGCTGATCGCACTCAGCGACAATTTCGTCACCGGGGTGGCGCGCGAGATGGGGCTTTGGCAGTTCCACATGCTGCGCTCGGCGATGGTGGTGCCGGTGGCGGCGGCGTTCGCGGTGCTGACCGGGCAGGGGCGCAGCCTGCGCCCCGGCGCGCCCGGCCATGTGATCCTGCGCAGCCTGTTCGGCATGGCCGCATTGATGATGTACTTCGCCGCGCTGCCCTCGGTGGGCATCGCCCAGACCGCGGCGGGGTTCTTCACCGCGCCGATCTGGGTGGCGCTGCTCTCGGCAGCGTTCTTCGGCGAGCGGATCGGCCCGCGCCGGGTGCTGGGCGTGCTGATCGGCTTCGCCGGGGTCTGCCTGGTGCTCGAGCTCGGCGCCCGGCCGATCCAGCCGATGGCGCTGGTGGCGGTGGCGGGGGGTGCGTCCTGGGCGATGAACGTGATCTGGGTGCGGCGCCACTGCGCCGCCGAGACCGCGGTCTGCCTCGCGGTCTGGCAGTTCCTGACGTTGTTCGCCGCCGGACTGGCAGGGCTGACGCTGGTGGACTGGCTGGCACCGGCGCTCGAGGGCGTGCCGGGCACCGAGTTCGCCACCATGCCCTGGCAGCCTCTGGCCTGGGGCACCGTCGGCGCGGTGTTCCTGATCGGGCTCTGCGGCATCACCGCCACCGGCTGCATGGCCCAGGGCTACCGCATGGGCGCATCCTCGATCATGGGGCTCTTCGACTTCAGCTTCCTGCTCTGGGCGCCGTTCTTCGCCTGGCTGATCTGGGGCGCGACGGTCGCGCCGGGCATGGGCCTCGGCATGTTCCTGATCGTCGTGGCGGGGGCATTGGCCGTCTGGTCCGGGGCCCGCGCCGACGAGGCGTGAGGCCCGCGCGCGCGCTCCGGCGTTAAGAAAGCGTTAACCATTTTAACCGCAGGTAGATTCAAGCAGGCCGAATTCGCCAGACATGGCGTTTACAAGGCACGGATGGGGGATGTGGGCTTCTGGCGCGACAGGTCGACTGTTGGATCCGGGGCCGCCGCAGCATTGCTGGTGGTCTCGGCCCAGGGGCTCTTCGCACTCACTGACAGTTTCGCCCCGGCCGTCGCGGACGGCATGTCGATCTGGCAATTCCAGGCGGTGCGCGCGGCGCTGATGCTGCCCGTGGCCCTGATGGTCGCGGTGATGTTCGGCTCGTGGCAGCGCATCCTGCCGAAATCTCCGGGGCCGGTGTTCCTCAGGACCTCCCTGAACGTGCTGGCGCTGGGCGCCTATTTCGCCGTGCTGCCGGTGCTGCCCTTCGGCCAGGCGGCGGCGGGGTTCTTCACCACGCCGGTCTGGGTCGTGGTCTGCCTCAGCCTGACCGGTGGCGCGGTGGCCGACCGGCGGATGTGGCTGACCGTGGCGTTGGGCTTCGCCGGCGCGGCACTGGCGGTGGGTGCGGGCAGCGGCGAGGGGCTTGACCCGCTGGCGCTGGTGCCGGTCGCGGCCGGAGGGGTGAACGCGCTGTCGATCCTGATCACCAACCGTCATTGCCGCGACGAGGATGCCTGTGCCCTGCTGTTCTGGAGCATCGCGGGGTTCCTCGTCCTGGGGCTGGCGGGGCTGATGGTTGCGGTCCAGGCGGGCAGCCTGGGCGTTGCCTCGGCCGCGGCGGAGGTGGTGTTCGCGCCGCCCGCGCCGATCGGCGCCGAGATGCTGCTGATTTCGGCGGCGCTGGGGCTGTCGTCGATCCTGGGCGCAGGGTTGCTGATGCGCGGCTACCAGATCGGCAAGAACGCCTCGATCGCGCTGTTCGACTATTCCTACCTGGTCTGGGCGGCGCTGGTCTCGGCCACGATCTGGGGCCAGGCGCCGACGGCGACCGGCCTCGGCGGGCTGGCGCTGATCATGGCGGCGGGCGCAGTCGCTGTGCTGCCGCGGCGCAGGCGGCCAGGCGCGGTGCCGAAGGGCGCGGCGGCCTCGGCGGTGTGACCGGCGGCGCCTGACCGGACCCGCCCTCAATGGAAATCCCGGCTGGGAAACAGCCGCTTGGCCTGCTCGCGCGGGTGGCGCGCGCGCGGCGGGGCCGGGCGGCGGGTCTCGGCGGCGCCCCCGGCGCCGTCCGGCTGGCCCAGCCGGTCGAGCAGGGGCGAGAGATCCTCGATCCCCCAGGCGATCAGGTGGCTGACCGGGCCCTCGCGCTGCAGCTTGCCGCTCACCCGCAGCAGCCGCCCGCCGATCACCGCGCGGCGGAACCGCTCGTAGACCTTCGGCCAGACGATCACGTTCACCACCCCGGTCTCGTCCTCCAGCGTGACGAAGATCACCCCCGAGGCGGTGCCCGGCCGCTGCCGGGTGATCACCAGCCCGGTGGCGGCCAGACGGGTGCCGTCCGGCGTCCCGGCGATCTCGGCTGAAGTGCGGTCGCCCTTCAGGCGGCCGCGCAGCAGACCCACCGGGTGGGCACGCAAGCTGAGGCGCATGGCGCGGTAGTCCTGGACCACCTCCTCGCTTAGGGAGGGGACGGGCAGCGCCGGGGCGGGCTCGGCCAGGCCCTCGCCGTCGGGAAACAGCGGCAGCGGCTTGTCCGGGGTCAGGGCGCGGGCCTCCCACAGCGCGGCGCGGCGCGGCAGGCCGGCGGCCGCGCCCGGTGCGCCGAAGGCGTCGGCACTGGCCAGCTTGGTGATCGCGGCGCGGGAGATCCCGGCGCGGCGCTGCAGCGCCTCCAGGTCCGGATAGCCGTTGCCGCGGGCGGCCGAGATCCAGTGCCCGTCCTCCTCGCGCAGCCCCTTCACCAGCCGGAACCCCAGGCGCAGCGCCAGGCCCCGGGCGGTGGGCTCCAGTGTGCAGTCCCAGTACGAGGCGTTGATGCAGACCGGGCGCACCTCGACCCCCCGAAACCATTCTCTGGGCTCGCGCGCATCGCGGACGATCTGCGCCGGGGCGTAGAAGCCCATCGGCTGGGAATTCAGCAGCGCGCAGGCAAATGCCGCCGGGTGGTGGCGCTTCAGCCAGGCGGAGGCGTAGACCAGAAGGGCGAAGCTCGCCGCGTGGCTCTCCGGAAACCCGTATTCGCCGAAGCCCTCGATCTGGCTGAAGCAGCGCTCGGCGAAGTCGCGCTGGTAGCCGCGCGCCGTCATCCCCCCGATGAAGCGCTCGCGGAAGCTGCCGATGGTGCCGGTGCGCCGGAAGGTGGCCAGCGACCGGCGGAGGCGATCCGCCTCCTCGGCGGTGAACCCGGCGGCGACGATGGCGATCCGCATCGCCTGCTCCTGGAACAGCGGCACGCCGAGGGTGCGCCCCAGCACCTCGGCCAGCTCGTCCGAGGGGAACTCGACCGTCTCCAGCCCCTGGCGCCGGCGGATATAGGGATGCACCATGTCGCCC
>DATHZU010000299.1:0-5872 GCA_035458445.1 Thermohalobaculum sp.
GGGTCCACCGAGGTGCTGCCGGGGCCGGCGGCGGGGCGGAATCGGAAAATCGCCCCGCTTCTCACAGGCCTTCTCACACCCCCTTCTCACACCCGATTTTTTGAAACTCCTTGATTTTCAATAACTTGATACCCTTCTCACCGTGAGAAGGCCCTTTCCCGCGCGGCCCGACCCCTGCCGGCCTCACGCACCCAGGTCCAGCACCACCTTGCAGGCATGGCCCGACTTGATCGCCTCGAAGCCGTCGGCGAAGTCCTCGAAGGCCAGCCGGTGCGAGATCACCGGGGCCACGTCCAGCCCGGTCTCGAGCATTGCCAGCATCTTGTGCCAGGTCTCGTACATCTTGCGGCCATAGATGCCCTCGAAGGTGATGCCCTTGAAGATCGCCGTGTTCAGGTCGACCTCCGGCTTCTTGCCGTAGAGCCCCAGCAGCGCCACCTTTGCGCCGCAGATCACCGCGTGGATCATCGAGTCGAGCGCGGGTGCCGCGCCGGACATCTCGAGACCCACGTCGAACCCCTCCTTCATGCCAAGGCCGCGCATCACCTCGTCCAGGCTTTCGCGGTCGGCGCGCACGCCGCGCGAGGCGCCCATGCGCTCGGCCAGCGCCAGCCGCTCGTCGTTGAGGTCGGTCACCACGATGTGGCGCGCGCCCACATGGCGGCAGACCGCCGCTGCCATCAGCCCGATGGGTCCGGCGCCGGTGATCAGCACATCCTCGCCCACCAGGTCGAAGGCCAGCGCCGTATGCACCGCGTTGCCCAGCGGATCGAGGATCGAGGCCACCTCGTCAGGGATGCTGTCGGGCACCGGTCGCACATTCGCCTCGGGCAGCACGAGGTAATCGGCGAAGGCGCCCGGGTGGTTCACACCGATGCCCCGGGTCCGGGCGCAGATATGGGCGCGGCCGCTGAGACAGTTGCGGCAGTGCCCGCAGGGCAGATGCCCCTCGCCCGAGACCCGCTCGCCGGGCCTGACATCCTCGACAGCCGAACCCACCGCCTCGACGATGCCGACATATTCATGGCCGACGACCAACGGTACCGGGACGGTCTTCTGGGCCCAGCTGTCCCAGTTCCAGATATGCATGTCGGTGCCGCAGATCGACGCCATCCGCACCTTGATCAGCACGTCCCTGGGACCGGGCGCGGGCTTCGGCACCTCCTGAAGCTTCAGGCCCGGAGCCGATTCAGCCTTGACCAGCGCTCTCATGTCACCACCTCCAGTTCACGGCCGACATCGATGAAGGCCTCGACCGCCCGATCGATATCCGCCTCCGAATGCGCCGCCGACATCTGCGTGCGGATGCGCGCCTGTCCGCGCGGCACCACCGGGAAGGAGAAGGCCGTCACATAGACATGGCGCTCCATCATGGCGGCGGCGAATTTCTGCGCCAGCACCGCGTCGCCCAGCATCACCGGGATGATCGGATGGCCCTCGCCCGCGAGCCGGAAGCCGGCGGCCGTCATGGCGGAGCGGAACCGCGCAGCGTTGGCCTCCAGCCTCGCCCGCAACTCGCCGCCGCCGCTGACCATCCTGATCGCCTCGCGGGTCGCCTCGACGATCGCGGGCGCCAAAGCGTTCGAGAACAGGTAGGGCCGCGCCCGCTGGCGCAGCATCTCGACCTGCGGGGCGGGCCCGGCGACGCAGCCGCCCGAGGCCCCGCCCAGAGCCTTGCCGAAGGTGGTCGAGATCAGATGCACCCGGTCACGCACCCCCCAATGGTCCGGAGTGCCGCCGCCGTTCGGCCCGATGAACCCGGTCGCATGACTGTCGTCCACCATCACCAGCGCGTCGTGCTTCTCGGCCAGATCGCAAATGTCCGGCAGGTTGGCCACGATACCGTCCATCGAGAAGACGCCGTCGGTCACGATCAGCCGGTGGCGGGCGTCCCGTGCCTCGACCAGCCGCGCCTCCAGCTCGGCCATGTCGTTGTTCGCATAGCGGAACCTCTTAGCCTTGCATAGACGAATGCCGTCTATGATCGAGGCATGGTTCAGCGCATCGGATATCACCGCGTCCTCCGCCCCCAGCAGGGCCTCGAACACGCCGCCATTGGCGTCGAAGCAGGACGAGAACAGGATCGAGGCCTCGGTGCCGAGGAAGGTGGCAAGCTCGCGCTCCAGCGCCATGTGGATGTCCTGCGTGCCGCAGATGAACCGGACCGAGGCCATGCCGAAACCATGCTCGTCCATCGCGCGCTTGGCGGTCTCGATCAGCCGCGGGTGGTCGGCCAGGCCCAGATAGTTGTTGGCGCACATGTTCAGCACCTGCTCCGGCCCGTGGCTGGTCGCCACCGTGATATTGGCCGATTGCGGCGTGACGATCTCGCGCTCGTGCTTGGACAAACCCTCGGCCTCCAGCGCCGCGAGCTGGTGGTGGATGTCGTCGATCAGGGCATGGGACATGGCGGTCTCCTTGCATGGCTGGGCTCAGGCATGAACCTGGTGCCGTGGCAGGTCAACTTGGATTGCGGCCAATCCGGGCCTTTCACCGGCACAACACGCATCGAGACCCGTGACAACACCCAATATCCTGCTATCGTAACCCTTAAGAGCAGCGGAAAATATCGATGAGCCACCACGAAACGACACTCAAGGCCCAGTTCTATCTGACCGCGCCGCAGCCCTGTGCCTATCTGAGCGGCCGCGAGGAGCGGAAGGTCTTCACCACGCTCCATGGCCCCAATGCCTGCACGGTCAACAATACCCTGTCGCTCAAGGGGTTCCGCCGCAGCCAGTCGGTGATCTACCGCCCGGCCTGCGTTGGCTGTGCGGCCTGCATGTCGATCCGGGTGCCGGTTGCGCAGTTCCGACAGTCGCGCACCCAGCGCCGTATCGTGGCACGCAATGCCGACGTGGTCCGCCGCCCCTGCGAGGCCTGGGCGACCGAGGCCCAGTACGACCTGTTCCGCCGCTATCTCGACAGCCGTCATTCCGGCGGCGGCATGGCGGACATGGACGCCTTCGACTTCGCCAGCATGATCGACGAGACGCCGGTCAACAGCACGGTGGTGGAATACGTGCTGGAGGACCGCGAGGCCGGCACCCAGCGCCTGATCGCCGCCTGCCTCAGCGACATACTGGGCGACGGGCTGTCGATGGTCTACTCGTTCTTCGAGCCCTCGGCCCGCGACCGCAGCCTGGGCGCCTACATGATCCTCGACCATATCCGCATGGCGGGCGAGATGGGGCTGCCGCACATCTATCTGGGGTATTGGGTGCCGGGCAGCCCGAAGATGGACTACAAGGTCTCCTACCGGCCCTTCGAGCTGTGCGACGGCGCGAACTGGCGGCGTTTCGAAAGCCAGCAGGAGTATTCGGCCTGGCGCAGCCGCCACCGACCGGTGAACCGCGACCCGCTGGTGGATTGAGCGCAGAGCGGGCTCGCAGTCCAGGCAGCCGCGAATCTTCGCAAGCATCGATCCCGCGTCGGGGCCGCCCGCAGGAACCGGACATCCCGCACGGCATCTCCTCGGCCTCGACTTCGAGTTCCTGCTGCACCTCCCATACGGCGGGGCAGGGCGAATTCCTCAGAGGCCCCGATGCATCTGTTTCTTGCGTGCACGCGTCGTCCTGGTCATTTCCTCGCTGCCGTCGTGGAAGGTTCCGAACCAGCGGTCCCACGGCATTTCCTGGTTGCCGTAGTTGCACTCGTAATAGCGGTGATGGAGCTGGTGATAGAAGGTGCCCAGCGCCAGCCGACGCTTGTCCCTGATCAGCAGGTCTTCATAGCCCGTATGGGTCATCGCGGCTCCGGGTCCGACATAGATCACATGGAAATAAAGATGAATTGGGTGGCTCGGCACAACACAGTGGACCAGCAGCGAGGAGAAATAGAGCAGTTGCTCGACCGGGTGCATGGAGAGCCCGGACCACGGGCCGATATTGACGTTGCGATGGTGCAGCGAATGCACGCGCTTGTAGAGGAACGGCACATGCAATAGCCGGTGGACCCAGTAGAAATGGAAGGCCGACCAGATCGGCAGCAGCACCAGCCCGGCGATGAACAGGACCGGGTTCGAGGCGAAGGTGATGACCGGCGCGTAGCCGTTCGCCATCAGCCACATCATCAGCACCTGGAACAGTGTCAGCTGCAGCACGCCGCTGCCCAGCGACCAGAACATGTTGTCGCGCACCTGGTCCGAGAAGTCCCACAGCCGGTTGCCGTGCGCCTGGTCTCGATGGTCGAACTTGAGCCGCCTGCCCTGCCCCCGGCGCATGTAGAAATACCAGTGCAGGCCGCCGGCGACCGCGATCATCAGGCCCATATTGACCAGCCAGACCTGGAAGACCCAACCAACGGCGAAGCTCTGCGCAACCTCCAACGGCGGGAAGAGCAGCCACCAGCAAAGGACGGCGAGCAGCACCATCATCACCCGCTCGCTGAGCATCAGCCAGTTGCGGACGACCCAGCGCACCAGGAAGCGGGGATCCGGCGGCCATTGGAAGATCGAGGAATTGGCGAGCGGCAGATCGGGGTGGTAATTCCACTCGCGGCTCATCGGCGCCGGATCGGTATCGCTGTGGCTGGTCATCGCAACCCCCGTGGCATCTCGTGACCGTGGTTCACCTGCAAGGTCAGCGATCATTTGCCCGGCGTCTTTCCAGTTTGCGCCGGCCGGCATGTCGCATTTGGACGACCTAGCCCTCGCGGCTGCCGTAGAGGTCGCGGGCGCGATCCTCGAAGGCGCGCACGATCCGCCGCATGGCCTCATTGAAAACGACCCCGATGATCGCCTGCAGGGTCTTCGATCGGAACTCGAAATCGACGAAGAAATCCACGTCGCAATGGGACTGATCCACCGGGTCGAACTGCCAGTGATTGTTCAGATACCGGAACGGCCCGTCCAGATAGGCGACGTCGATCCGGTGCTGCGCCGGGTGCAGGGTGACGCGGCTGCCGAAGCGCTCGCGGAACACCTTGAACGAGATCACCAGGTCCGCTTCCACAACCTCGGTGCCGTCCGGCTGCGGCTTGCGCGAACGGATGCGGACACCCGAGCACCAGGGCAGGAATTGCGGATAGGACGCCACATCGGCGATCAGGGCGTACATTTCGGCCGCCGAATAGGGCATACGGCGATTCTCGGCATGGGTCGGCATCGGGTCTCGGCGGCTCCCTCCCTCGGCTCTCGCGTGGTTAGCACGTTAGACGCCCCGAAAGTAAACCCCTTTGGCTGATTGCCGGTTGACCCGGACCCGCCATCCCTGCCAGCTTTCGCCGCAAGGCGGCCATCCGGGCGGAGGATTTCCATGGCGACGAAGCGGCAGACCTTCGTGCTGGTCCACGGAGCCTGGCACGGCGGCTGGTGCTGGGAGCGCGTCGCCCCGCTGTTGACCGCCCGCGGTCACCGGGTCACGACCCCGACGCAGACCGGCCTCGGCGAGCGTTCGCATCTGCTGGGCCCCGAGGTGGATATCGGCGTCTTCGTTGCAGACATCGTCAACCACATCCTTTGGGAAGACCTGGACGAGGCCGTCCTCGTCGGCCACAGCTTCGCCGGCAACTCCATTTCCGGAGTCGCCGAGCAAATTCCCGGCAGGATCGCGCGACTGGTCTTTCTCGATGCGCTGGTGCCGGAAAGCGGGCGAAGCCCGTTCGACCACCTGCCGGCGGAGGTGGTCGCAACTCGGATCAGGCAGGCCGACGAGACAAGCGGCGGGCTCAGCATCCCGCCGCCCCCGGCGGCCGCCTTCGGCGTGACCGACCCCGCCGACGCCGTCTGGCTGGAGGCGCGGCTGACGCCGCACCCGCTGCGCAGCTTCCAGTCGTCGCAGACGTTCCGGGGAGACCCCGGGAATGGCCTCTCATGCCAGTACATCTTGTGCAACGACCCCGTCTACGGCCCTCTGGAGGCCGCGCGCAACCG
>DATHZU010000300.1:0-6651 GCA_035458445.1 Thermohalobaculum sp.
CGGGCTCCACGCCCAGACCGCCATGCGCATCGAGAAGGGCTACCGCGCCATGGGCCACGAACTCGACGGCGACGTGACGCCGCTGGAGGCGGGCCTCGACTTCGCCGTCGCCTGGGACAGCCGCTTCATCGGCCGCGAGGCGCTGCTGCGCCGCCGCGATGCAGCGCTGAAATCCCGCGTCGCCACCGTCGTTTTCGACGATACCCAGCCGGTTCCCCTGGGCAGCGAGCCGGTCTATGCTGAGGGGTGGATTGTCGGCAAGACCACTTCGGCGGGTTTCGGATACCGCATCGGCAAGCCGGTCGCGCTGGTTTATCTTGACGCCGGCGTCGGTGAAGGCGACCCCGTCGAGGTCGATATCGCGCGCAGGTTCTGGCCGGGCCGCGTGACCCTACGCCCCGCCTTCGACCCGGCCGGTGCCCGCATGCGCCCAACGTGAACGCTGCCCCGAGGAGACCGATCATGAGCCACGTCTTCCCCCGCCATACCAAGGCCGTCCTGCCGACCGTCGCAGGCGGCGACGGGCCCTACCTGATCGACACCACCGGCAAGCGCTATCTCGACGCCTGCGGCGGCGCCGCGGTCTCGTGCCTCGGCCATTCGGCCCGCGAAGTGACCGAGGCGGTCAAGGCGCAGCTCGACATCATTCCCTATGCCCATACCAGCTTCTTCACCTCGCAGCCCGCCGAGGACCTCGCCGACATGCTGATCGACCTGGCGCCCGAGGGGATCGAGCGGGTCTATTTCGTCTCCGGCGGCTCCGAGGCCACCGAGGCGGCGATCAAGCTGGCGCGGCAGTACTTCACCGAGCGGGGCGAGAACGGCCGGCGCCACGTCATCGCCCGCTGGCAGAGCTACCACGGCAACACGTTGGGCGCGCTCTCGGCCGGCGGCAACCGCTGGCGCCGCGCCCAGTTCGCGCCGCTGCTGGTCCCCGCCATGCACCATGTGGACGCCTGCCACTACTACCGCTGGGGTCAGTCCGGCGAGAGCCTCGAGGCCTATGGCCAGCGCGCCGCCGACAGCCTGGAGGCGAAGATCCAGGAACTGGGCGCCGACAGCGTCGCCGCCTTCATCGCCGAGCCCGTGGTCGGCGCCACCATGGGCGCGGTTCCGGCGGCGCCCGGCTACTTCAAGCGCATCCGCGAGATCTGCGACAAATACGGCGTGCTGCTGATCCTCGACGAAGTGATGTGCGGCATGGGCCGAACCGGGCATATCTTCGCCAGCGAGGCCGAGGGAATCTCTCCGGACATCGTCTGCATCGCCAAGGGGCTGGGTGCCGGCATCCAGCCCATCGGCGCAATGCTGTGCTCGGGCGAGATCTACCGCACCATCGAAAACGGCTCGGGCTTCTTCCAGCACGGCCATACCTACCTCGGCCATCCCGCCGCCTGCGCAGCGGCGGTTGCGGTGCTGAGGCAGCTGCCCGGCCTGATGCCGAATGTGCAGGCCATGGGCGAAAAGCTGCAATCGGCGCTGGACGCGGCGCTGGGCCAGCACCCGCATGTGGGCGACGTGCGCGGGCGCGGGCTGTTCCGGGGTGTCGAGATCGTCGCCGACAAGAACACCAAGGCGCCCTTCGACCCGAAATTGGGCGTGGCGGCGAAGCTGAAGAAGGCCTGCTTCGCCGACGGGCTGATGGTCTACCCGATGGGCGGCACCATCGACGGCGAGCACGGCGACCACGCCCTGATCGCGCCGCCATTCATCATCGACGACAGCCATGTGGCCGAAATCGCCGACAAGTTCACCGGCGCGCTGGACCGGACCCTGCGCGAGACAAAGGCGGCCTGAGGGCGCCGCTGCCGCCCGCTCCGGGAATCGACCGGACCCGCCGGTTATGCTAGGCTGTGCCGGCGCCGGCACAGCCGCTCGCGCGCGGAAAAATTTCGATCAGGAGTTGGAAAATGGCCGTTAAGGATATCCAGAAGGCGCTGAAGAAAGCAGGCTTCGACCCCGGCTCCGCCGATGGCATCATCGGCCGCAAGACCACCGCCGCGATCAAGGCCTTCCAGGCCGCGAACAAGCTCACCCCGGACGGAATCGTCGGACCGAAGACCATGGCGGCGCTGTTCGGCGACGCGCCGCCGAAGGCCAAGCCGGTCGAGATCGCCGTCCCGACGGGAATGCCCTGGCTGCAGGAAGCCTATCGCCTGATCGACACCAGGGAAGTGCCCGGCAAGGGCTCGAACGGCGCCATCCTCGGCTGGGCGAAGGCCCTGAAGATCAACTACAACGACGACGAGATTCCCTGGTGCGGTCTGTTCGTCGCCCATTGCATCGGCGCGACCATGCCCGAAGAGGCCCTGCCGGCCAATCCGCTCGGCGCCCGCCAATGGACCAAGTTCGGGAAATCCTGCAAGCCGCAGAAGGGCGCTGTCATGGTCTTCTGGCGCGGCTCGCGAGACGGCTGGAAGGGCCATGTGGGATTCTACTGGGGCGAGGACGACACGACCTTCCACATCCTCGGCGGCAACCAGTCGAATTCGGTGTCGGTGACCCGGCTCACCAAGGACCGTCTGCTCCAGGCCCGCTGGCCCAAGGGCGCCATGGCGCCGTCGGGCGAAATCCGGATGGTCAAGGCGAATGGCGAGCCGATTTCCACCGACGAGGCCTGACGGGGGACCGCCTCAATCGATCAGGCCGCCATCGGCATCCTCGCCCGCCACGTCCAGCAGTGCCAGATAGTTCGGCACGGCGATTCGACGGGCGTCCACCAGTTCGATTACCCCGGCCTTGCGCAGGCCGGTGATCTGGCGGCTGACTGTCTCGATCGTCAGGCCCAGGTAATCGGCGATCGCCTCGCGCGTCAGCGGCAGATCGAAGACCAGCCCGTCGCCAGGCTCCTGGAACGACAACGCTGCGGCGCGGCGGGCCAGGATCACCAGGAAAGTGCCGATCTTTTCCTGCGCCGTCTTGCGGCCCAGCAGCAGCATCCAGTCGCGGGCCGCATCCAGTTCGTCCAGCGTCATCTCCAGCAGCCGCTTCTCCAGCGTCGGCGATTCGCGCAGGATGCGCTCGAAGCGCGACCGCGCGAACAGGCACAGGCGCACCGGCGAAACCGCAACCGCGTCATAAGGCGCGATCGGCCGCATCGGGCGGCCGACGAAATCCGAGGGGAACATCAATCCGACGGTCTGGCGCCGCCCGTCGGGCATGGTCTTCGAGAGCGCCACGACACCATCGACCACCGACCCCAGGAAGTCGGTCTCCTCGCCCGCGGCCACGATCTCCTGCCCCGGCGCAAAGTTGCGGTAGAACTTGACGGCGTCGAGCTTCGCGAGCTCGTCGGGCCCGCTGTAGGAACAGACCGCGCGGTGACGGATGGTGCAGTCCGCGCAGCGGTCCTGCGCAGCGCCGGGACCGCGAACGTTCATTTTCTGCAACCCGACCAGGCTGTTCTCGGGCAAGCCCATTGCCGCCTCCGTTGATCCAGATCAATGCGACAAGTCCGGCGCGGCCGCACAGAGGAAGGATGAACGAACACACAACACCCTTCGATTCGGACGCGCTCACCCGCAGTGTGCCGCGATACACCAGTTACCCCACCGCGCCCCATTTTTCCGGCGCTGTCGACTCGGCTACATATGAACGTTGGCTGGGCGCGCTGCAACCCAATGCGGCAATTTCGCTCTATCTGCATATCCCGTTTTGTGACGAACTGTGTTGGTTTTGCGCCTGCCGCACCCAGGGCTCGAAGATGTACTACCCGGTCGCGCGCTACATCACCCAGCTCGAGCGCGAGATCGAACGGGTCGCCGAGCTGACCGGCGGCACCCAGAAGATCAGCCAGATGCACTGGGGCGGCGGCTCGCCGACGGTGCTGTCGTCCGGCGACATCCGCAGGCTCGCGCGCCACGTCCGCGCGCATTTCCCCAATGCCGCCGAGGCCGACTTCGCGGTCGAGATCGACCCCCGCGACATGACCCCCGACCGTGTCGCGGCCTTCGCCGATGCGGGCCTCACCCGCGCCTCGATCGGGGTGCAGGACTTCGACGACAAGGTCCAGGCCGCCATCGGCCGCCACCAGGGCTGGGAGATGACCCGCGACGTGATCGGCGCCCTGCGCGGCATCGGCGTCTCGGGCGTCAATATCGACCTGCTCTACGGCCTGCCGCACCAGACCGAGGCCAGCCTGGCACGCACGCTGGAAAGCGTCATCACCCTGGCGCCGGACCGGATCGCGCTCTTCGGCTATGCCCATGTGCCCTGGATGGCCAAGCGCCAGAAGCTGATCGACGAAGCCAGTCTTCCGGGCCCCGCCGAGCGCCAGGCCCAGGCGGCGCTGGCCGCGCGGATGCTGGCGGAGGCGGGCTATACCGCCATCGGCATCGACCATTTCGCCAAGCCCGGCGACAGCCTGGCGCTGGCGCGCGACGACGCCACCCTGAAGCGCAACTTCCAGGGCTACACCGTCGACCCGGCCGAGGCCCTGCTTGGCTTCGGCGCCTCGGCCATCGGCTTCCTGCCGCAGGGATATGTCCAGAACGACGCGACCACCGCCACCTACCAGCTCCGGATCGAGAAGGACGGGCTTGCCGCGGTACGCGGCGCCGCGCTCAGCCTCGACGACCGGGTGCGGCGCGACGCGATCGAGGAGATTCTCTGCCAGTTCCGGCTCGACCTCGACCGCCTGCGCGCCCAGTACGGCGACTTCGCCGAGCCGCTGGCCGCGATTGTCGCAAGGCTGCTGGACGCCGCGCCGCCGAAGGCGCTCGAACCCTGGCATGGCGGCTTCCGCATTTCCCCGCGCTGGCACAACAACATCCGCCTGATCGCGGCAGAATTCGACGCATACTTCCAGACCCAGCCCGCCCGGCACAGCCTGGCGGTCTGATCGAACCCCCCCTGAGCGAATGCTCCGCGCCCGGCCAGGTCCTCCCGGCCGGGCTTTTAAATTCCTGCCGGGACGCGCCTCCGCAGCGCTCTTGTCGGCAACGCAACTGGACATTAAGACCAGATAACCAGTTCCGAGGAGCGCGCATGACCGTCCCGCAGAATCCCAAGGTCGCCCTGCTGGTGACCTGCCTCGTCGACACCATCCGCCCTTCGGTCGGCTTCGCCAGCGCCAAGCTCTTGGAGGATGCCGGTTGCACCGTCCACGTCCCCTCGCAATCCTGCTGCGGCCAGCCGAACTACAATTCCGGCGACCGGGCGGGCGCCGCCAAGCTGGCGCGCACCATGATCCGGGCCATGGAGGGCTACGACTACGTTGTCGCCCCCTCCGGCTCCTGCGCCGCCACGGTGATCAAGGACTATCCGCAGGTCCTGGCCGACGACCCGCAATGGGCCGACCGCGCCAAGGCGCTGGCGGCGCGCACCCACGAGATCGTCAGCTTCCTGACCGACATCCTGGGGGTCGAGAAGATCGCCGCCGCCTTCCCAGCGAAAGCCACCTACCACGACAGCTGCTCGGGCCTGCGCTCGCTGGGGATCAAGGCCCAGCCGCGCAAGCTGCTGGCTGGCGTCGAGGGGCTGGAGCTGGCCGAGATGCAGGACGCCGAGATCTGCTGCGGCTTCGGCGGCACCTTCTGCGTCAAGTACCCGGACATCTCGCTGAAAATGGTCGGCAACAAGACCGCCAACATCGCCGGAACCGGGGCCGACCTGCTGTTGGCAGGCGATCTTGGCTGCCTGATGAACATGGCCGGCAAGCTGTCGCGCGAGGGCCAGCAGGTCTCGGCCCGCCACGTGGTCGAGGTGCTAGCGGGCGACACTGAAACGCCCGCGATCGGGGAGAATTAGGATGACCCTGCCGCTCCACGCCGACGCCAGCCTTCCCGGGCCCGACCTCGCCGCCCGGCACCCCTCTCCCCCCGCTGGGGGGAGAGATGGAGAGGGGGTTGCGACGCCTGCCACTCGCGGCGCGGAGGCACGCCCATGAGCAACGCCTTCGCCCCCACCACGCCGCAGTTCAAGGCCAATGCCCGCGAGGCGCTGGCGAACCAGAACATCCAGCGCGCCATGAGCCACGCCCAGTCGGGCTTTGTCGACAAGCGCGCCAAGGCGGCCGCCAAGGTGCCCGAGTTCGAGGCGCTGCGCGACGCCGCCCGCGACCTCAAGAACCACACGCTGGCCAACCTCAACCTCTATCTCGAGAAATACGAGGCCAACGTGCTGGCCCATGGCGGCCATGTCCACTGGGCCGAGACCGCCGAGGACGCGCAGAAGATCGTGCTCGACATCTGCCGCAAGGCCGGCGCCAAGACGGTCAACAAGGGCAAGTCGATGATCTCCGAGGAATGCGGGATCAACGATTTCCTCGAGGAGAACGGCATCCGCCCGCAGGAGACCGACCTCGGCGAATACATCATCCAGCTCCGCCACGAGATGCCGAGCCACATCATCGCCCCGGCCGTCCATGTGACCGTGCCCGAGATCGAGGCCGAGTTCCGCAAGCATCACACCGACCTGCCCGAGGGCCGGAATCTCTCCGACATCGCTTCCCTGCTCTCGGAAGCCCGCGGCGTGCTGCGCGAGCGCTACTTCGCGGCCGAGGTCGGCATCACCGGCGCCAACATGCTGGTCGCCGAGACCGGGCAATCGGTCATCGTCACCAACGAGGGCAATGGCGACCTCAGCCAGTCGCTGCCGCGGGTCCATATCGTCATGGCCTCGCTCGAGAAGATCGTGCCCACGCTCGAGGAC
>DATHZU010000301.1:0-4461 GCA_035458445.1 Thermohalobaculum sp.
CCTTTCACAAATGGCTCGACGAGGCCGAGGGGGTGGACTGCGCCGCGATCCATGTGGTGCGCAGCCCCAAGCAGTCCGCCCGCCTGCCCCGCCCGGTGCCCGAGGACGGTGCGCGGGCGATCGTGGCGGCGGTCAGTGCCGACGCGGAACCCTGGATCGCGGCCCGCGACCAGGCGGCACTGACGCTGATCTGGGGCTCGGGCCTGCGGATATCCGAAGCCCTCGGGCTGAAGCAGCGCGACGCGCCGCTGGCCGAGGTGATCCGCGTCACCGGCAAGGGGGCCAAGCAGCGCGAGGTGCCGGTGCTGCCAGCCGCCAGGCAGGCGGTGGAGTTGTACCGCAGCCTCTGCCCCCACGCGCCGGGGCGGACCGATGCCCTGTTCCTCGGCGCCCGGGGCGGCCCGCTGAACCCGCGGCTGCTGCAGAAGGCGATGGCCGCGGCGCGGATGGCGCTGGGCCTGCCGGCCTCGGCCACGCCGCACGCGCTGCGCCACTCGTTCGCCACCCAGCTGCTTGCCGCCGGCGGCGATCTGCGCGCGATCCAGGAGTTGCTGGGCCATGCCTCGCTGTCGACGACCCAGGTCTATACCAGCGTCGACGAGGCCCGGCTGATGGAGGTCTACGAGAAGGCGCATCCGAGGGGGCGCACCCGGCAGGATGGATCATGATCCGCCCTTAAGTCGGCCCACGAACAGCCGCCGCCCATAGACCGCCGCCGTTGCAGCGAAGACCAGCGCGAAAGTGATGGACGCCGCCTCGGCCGAGAAGAACATCCCCGGGAACACCTCGGAAAGCGGATAGTAGGTCAAGCTCGCGACGGCGCAGAGCGCGACCGCGAGAGCGATGCTGCCGGGGGTCAGATGCTCGCGGAACCGCACCGCCAGAGCCGCTGCGAACAGGATCGCGAAGGTTGCGCCATAGGGCGCGAGCGCCACGAAGGCGTGGAACCACACGACCGGCGCGGACGTCTCCAACGTCACGCCCGGGTCGTAGTTGATCAGGACATACACGACCGCCTCGAAGGCCAGGCGGTGCGCCGCGATCACGGCGCCGGTCAGCGCCCCGGCCCAGACGAGGGGAAGCGCGCGCTCCTTCATCAGCCGCCAGGCGAAGACGGCGCCGAACAACCCCGGCCCGGCATAGAGTGCGAACCACTGCCAGGCGCCCTTGATGTAAAGCGGCCGCCCCAGGTCGAGAAGCGCACCCCCGGCGGTAGCAAGGCCGGCGATCACGCAGATCCACCACGAGTTTCGCGCCATATTGCCGCTCATCCTATCGCCACTGGTCAGTTGTTCCCCGGTCTCAACCTCTCACCAGGATACAGAACATGCCAGTGCATCGGTGAAAACCAATGCGCGCGCATTTCACACAATCAGACTCATTGATCACAAACCGACAGTGACGGTCCGCTCCGGAAGGCCCGGAACGTCCACATCCACAGCGAAGACAGCGCCGGAAAGAGGGTAGGCTGCGGCAGCTTCGGGCGGCATCCATCCGAACATCGTCGTGACGAAGAGCGTTTTCATGTCGGAGCCGCCGAGGCACGGGCAGGTCGTCCGGGGCGCTGGAAGACTGATAGACCGGTCGAACGAACCGTCGGGGCGATAGCGGACCACCTTGCCTGCACCCCAATGTGCGTTCCAAACGCACCCCTCGGAATCGACTGCCGAGCCATCGGGATAAGCTCCCTCGGTAGTCAGGTCGACGAAAACCTCGGGCTCACCGGTCGGCAGCCCGGTCAAGGGGTCGATCGTGCAGGTCATGATCCTGTGGTCAAACGTGTCGCTGAAGTAGGCCCGGTGACCCGCCGGTGAAAAGCAGATCGCGTTCGGGCAGTCCCGCTTTCCGTAAAGCAGGGTCAATTCGCCGGCCCGAAAATGATAGATCGAGCCAACCGGCTGCCCGGAGTCGTGGCCCATCGTACCGAACCAGATGCTGCCGCCGGGGCCTGCGCGGCAATCATTCGGTCGGGTATCGGGATTGTCAGCTTCGATTTCCATGACAGTTTCGGTCTCGCCGGTCGTCAGATCCAGCGAAAGAAGACCCACCGACGAAGCGACGAGCACGGTGTTGTCATCGACGATAAAGGCCGAGGAAACCAGGTGGCCAAACCCGAATGCGGTCAGCGCGGAGCCGTCTGCGTCCGCAAGAAAGGCGCATTTCCGGTAGATGTCGAACCACATCAATTGCTTGCGTCCGGCGTGCCAAATGATGCCCTCGCCGAGCTCACAACGCACATCCACCGCAACCCGGTGATTGTCGGAGCTTACCATCTGAAACCTCGTCGTCGCGGGCTAGCGGTCCAAAAAACTCAATTCAATCGGTTAATCTATTAGCAGACGTCCTGCGTACCGCCAAATTCAGCGCGGATCCTATGATCGACCCGCGTCGGTCGATAGCGATTCGCGAAATGGCGCGCCCGGGGGTGACGCTGGCGCCAAACCTTCCTGTGGTGCGGCCAAAGCGAACCGATTAGTGTTGCGATAGGCAAGGTTTCTACAGGAGATTCAGCATGCGCGTTATCGTGCTCGGTGCAGGCGTCATCGGCGTCACCACCGCCTATTACCTGGCGAAGCGCGGTGCCGAGGTGACGGTGATCGACCGCCAGCGCGGGCCGGGGATGGAGACCAGCTTCGCCAATGCTGGCGAGCTGAGCTACGGCATGACCTCGCCCTGGGCGGCGCCCGGCATCCCGCTGAAGGCGATCAAGTGGCTGTTCATGAAGTACCGGCCGCTGTTCATCTGGCCGGTGATGGACCCGAAGATGTGGGCCTGGGGCGCGCGGATGCTGATGAACTGCAACGCGGCCAGCTATGCGCTGAACAAGGGCCGCATGGTCCGCGTGTCGAACTACAGCCGCGAGGCGCTGATCGACCTCCTGGCCGAGGAGGAGATCGATTTCGACGGGCGCGCGCAGGGCACGCTGCAGCTGTTCCGGACCGAGAAGCAGGTCAAGGGCTCGAAGGCCGACCAGGCGGTGCTGGACGAGTACGATTCGCCCTACGAGGTGCTGGACCGCGACGGCTGCATCGCCGCCGAGCCGGGGCTGGCGCATGTCGCCGACAAGTTCGTCGGCGGCCTGCGCCTGACCGCTGACCGCACCGGCGACTGCCGCATGTTCACCGCGGCACTGGCCGAGCGGGCAGAGGCGCTGGGAGTGAAGTTCCGCTACGACGAGGTGATCAAGAAGATCGAGGTCTCGGGCGGCAAGATCGCCGGGGTGATCACCGACCATGGCCGGGATACGGCCGACGCCTATGTGATGGCGCTGGGCGCCTATGCGCCGATCCTGCTGAGGACCGTGGGCATCCGGGTGCCGATCTACCCGGTGAAGGGCTATTCCATCACCATGCCGGTGACCGACGACATGGCCGCGCCCCAGTCGACCCTGATGGACGAGACCCACAAGGTGGCGCTGACCCGGCTCGGCGACCGCATCCGGGTGGCGGGCCAGGCCGAGATCATCGGCTACAACACCAGGACCGGGCGCACCGCCTTCGACACGGTGAAGCATGTGGTGACCGACCTGTTCCCGAAGGGCGGCGACGTCTCACAGGCCCAGGGCTGGACGGGCTTGCGGCCGATGACCCCGGACGGCACCCCGGTGCTGGGGCCGACGAAATACCCCAATCTCTACGTCAACTGCGGCCACGGCACGCTGGGCTGGACCATGGCCTGCGGCTCGGGCCGGGCGGTTGCGGATGCCGTGACGGGTGCTGCGCCCGAGATCGATTTCGACGGGCTGACGGTGGCGCGTTACGGGCAGTGATCCCGCATAAATTCCGCAGTGACCCCGATCCACCTCCCCCGATGTCCCGGCCTTGAGCCGGGACCTCCCGCTCGCCGTTGATTCACGGAGGTCCCGGGTCAGGCCCGGGACATCGACGGCACGGGCGGTCACCGGCGTGAGCCCGATCAGATCGCCGCCTTCAACGCCGCCATCTGTTTCTCCAGAGCCGCCACCGAGTGCGGATTGGTCAAGCGCCCGTCCTCGCCGAAATTGCCCGAGGCATTGCCGACCGCCACCTCCTGCTCGGCGACCAGCCGCACCTTGAAGGGGATCAGCATCAGGTAGAGCCCCGCCGTCGCCCGCTGGCCGCCCGAGATGCCGTTCGCCGCCGAGACCACCGCCACCGGCTTGCCGACCAGCGGCACCGGGCGCACCCGGCTGACCCAGTCGAGCGCGTTCTTCAGCACGCCGGAGGGGTTCTTGTTGTATTCGGGCGTCGAGATCACGATGGCATCCGCCGTCCGCACCTGGTCGCACAGCCGGACCACCTCCTCCGGCATCCCGCGTGCCTCCAGGTCACCGTCGTAGAGCGGCAACCGCAGGTCGGCGAAGACGAAGTCGTCCGGCGCGAAGACCCGCGCCGCCTCGCGCACCAGCATGGAGTTGTAGCTGCCCGCGCGCAGCGAGCCCGAAATACCCAGAAGTGTGGTCATGTCTGTCCCTTTTGGCCC
>DATHZU010000302.1:0-12504 GCA_035458445.1 Thermohalobaculum sp.
GGGCCGCGCCCGCGGCGTCCAGCGTCCAGGTGTGGCCGATCACGGTGCAGGGGCCGTCGGTGTCGCAGGCTTCCAGCACCTGGGCGATGTAGTCGCCGTTGCGGGCGGCAAGGCAGAGACCGGCCGCATCGGTCAGGTCGCGCAGTGCCGTGGCGAGGACGGGCGGCGGCACATCGGCCAGCGTCAGACCGGCGAGGAACCCGGCGAAACGCTCGGAGACCGTCTCGTCGATTCTGCTGACCTCGGCCACGGCGCCCCTCCCGGATTCGGCGTCACATTCCCATCGGCATCCGGAACTGTCAACAATTGACGATTGGAGCAAAAACGGATCAGATTGAAGCAATCTGATCCTAGGATTTTGCTCAATATATGGGTCTGGACCAGAATCCTTGTTCAGACTGATTCAGTCTGAAACGGTTTTGGTCCGGCCCGCGGCGGTCCAGTTTCAGGCGGCGTTCAGGGCATCGGACAGGGAGCAAATCATGACCATCGAGGCGGATCAGACGTTGCAGGGGCGCGTGGCCCTGATCACCGGCGCATCGCGCCGGATCGGGCGCGCGGCGGCGCTGGGACTGGCGCGGCATGGCGCCGATCTGGTGATCACCGCACGCAGCGCGCGCGACGAGATCGAGGCGGTAGCAGGCGAGATCCGGGCCCTCGGGCGCCGCGCCCATGTGACCATGGGCGATGTCAGCGACGAGGCGGATGTGGCGCGCATGGTGGGCGAGGCGGTCTCGGCCTTCGGGCGGATCGACATCCTGATCAACAACGCTGCGATCCGCCGCCAGGCGCCGCTGATCGAGATGAGCCTGGCCGAGTGGCGCGAGATCAACGCGGTGGTGCTGGACGGTGCCTTCCTGATGAGCCGGGCGGTTCTACCCACCATGATCGCCAAGGGCGGCGGCACAATCGTCAATATCGGCGGGGTCAGCGGGCATATCGGCGCCATGGAGCGCGCCCATGTAGCCACCGCCAAGGCCGGGCTGGTCGGGCTGACCAAGGCGATCGCGGTCGAGTTCGCCGATCGGGGGATCACCGCGAACTGCCTGGTGCCGGGCAAGATCGGCGGCAAGCGCTCGGCCACCGCGGGCGCCTCGCCCGGGATGGCCCGCGAGATCCTGCTGGGGCGCGAGGGCGAGATCGACGAGGCGGCGGGGATGCTGGTGGCGCTGTGCCTGCCCCCGGCGCAGTTCATGACCGGGCAGACCGTGCATGTCTCGGGCGGGCTCTACATGCCCTGAGGCGAGCCCTCTCGCACAGGCCCCCCGATGCCCCGGACTTGAGCCGGGGCCTCCTTGTTAGTTGCCGGCCGATCCGCCGCCAGGAGGTCCCGGGTCAAGCCCGGGACATCGGAGTGCCTGCACTTCGCCGGTCCGGACCGGATCACCGCTTCATCAGCAGCGGCCGCAGGTCCCTCACATCGGCGACCGCCTCGATTTCCCGGACCACGCCGATCAGCGCCTCGGTCTGGCCGGCCCCCAGATGCGGTGCGATCAGGTCGCAGGCCTTGGCCTCGACCTGGGCGGCGGTCATGGGGTTGTCGGGCGTGCCCAGCACCGCCCGGGTGCGGCGGCTGAGGCTGCGCCCGTCGCGGCACTCGATCTCGATGATGGCCTGGCGGGCCGGGCGGGCCTCGGTCAGTTCGCGGCTGGGGACCGCCTCGATCCGGGCACGGATTTCCAGCACGGCGGGGTCCTTCATGCGCGCCAGGTCATGCGACGAGGCGAAGGTCAGCCCGCCATCCGCCAGCGTCAGGGCCAGCAGGTGCTGCAGGCAGACATCGGGCATGTCGCGGTTGTCGACGATGGGGAAGCGGTCGTCGGGCATGATCGCGCGCAGCCGGGCGACATCGGCGGCGGTCACGCCCTCGGTCTCCATGAGATAGGTCAGCGAGTCGAGCGCCGCCTGGATCGGGGAACCGACGCACCATTTCTTGATCGACGCGGCCATGATCTCGAACCGCTCGCCCAGGCCCTCGGCCAGCGCATCCGGCGCCGCGTTCTCGGCGAAGGCGGAGATGTAGGAATGCGCGCCGGTCAGCGAGCCGGTCACGCCGCTGGCGCCGGAGGCAACGAACAGGGCCCCGAAGACCCCGTTGCGCGCGCCCATGCCGCCGAAATCGAAGGCCTTCTCCACATGTTCCGGATCGCGTTGCCAGTAGGGGATGCCCGAGGCCTGCTGGGTGGCATAGGACAGCAGGTACTCGCATTGCCGGGCATCGAGCCCCGCCAGCGCGCCCGCCGCCGCCGCGGCACCGAAATTCACCCCCAGGCAATGGGTCGAGTGCGTGCCGGTGCGCGGGCCGGAGAAGCCCAGCGCCATGGTCGTGCGGGCGCCGACATCGTAACCGCAGGCGATGGCGCGCAGCAGTTCCGCCCCGCCGAGGCCGCGGTGCTCGGCCACCGCCAGCGCCGCGGGGACGACCGCGCAACCGGGATGGAACCGGCCGCCGAGATGCGAATCGTCGGTCTCGTCCGCATGCGCCGCCATGGCCCCGGCAAAGGCGGCGTCGATGGCCGTGGCGACCAGTGCGGTCCCCGGCACGCAGGCCTGCGCCGCGTCGCCCTGCCCCGCCACGAAGGCCGCCGCCCGCCGCCCGGCCCGCAGCGCCTGGCCGCTGATGATCGCGGCCAGCGTGTCGAGCAGATGCAGCCGGGTCTTTTCCGCCACCTCCGCAGGCAAGGGACGGCTGGCGGCGCCGGCGATGTGGGCCGCCACGCGGCGCGTCGGGTCGTCGGAATCCATCTTGCCCTCCGGAAGCGAGAATCGCTGATCGGAAAGCACATTCTGAAAATTGTCGGCAATTGACAACTGGCGAAAGTGCTGAGACTCTCCGCCCGGTACGCATCCGGCCATAACGGGTGCGGCTGACACCATGGGAGGATCACATGATACGCCAATTTCGCACTCTCACTGCCGCTGTGGCGTTGGTGGCGGCCGCCGCAATCAGCGGAGGCGCCGCAGCCCAGAGCTACCCGCACGATACGGTAACCCTGATCACCCATTCAAAAGAAGGCGGCGGCACCGACGTGTTCCTGCGCGCGATGACGCCGTTCCTGGGCAAGTATCTGGGCACGAATTTCGTCGTCGAGAACGTGCGCGGCGGCTCGGGCGCCAAGGCAATCGCAAAGCTGGCTACCTCGCCCGCCGACGGCTCGATCTTCTACGGAACCACGCCGACCTTCATCAATACCTCGCTCTTGAGCAAGCCGGAGTTCACCTACAAGGATCTCAGCGGCGTCACCAATGTGTTCCTGGACCCGCAGATCGTCTATGTGCGCGCCGAGAGCCCGTTCAACTCGATCAAGGAAGTGGTCGACGCGGCGCTTGCCAGCCCCGGGACCGTCAAGTTCGGCGTCACCACCCCCGGCTCGCTCGACCGCCAGGTGATGGAGAAGTTCAAGGCGCTGACCGGCGTCGTGGCCCCGGTGATCACTCATGACGGCGGCGGCGAACTGCTGATCAGCGTGCTGAACGGCACCGTCGACCTGGGCATCGGCGAGATCCAGGAGCTGCAGGCCCAGCTGGCCGCGAACCAGGTGCGGGTGATCACCACCTACACCAAGGAGCGGCTTGCCGATTTCCCGGATGCCATGACCGCGCGCGAGCAGGGCATCGACCTGGTGGTCAACAAGTTCCGCGGCATCGCCGGGCCGAAGGGCCTGCCGGACGACATCTACGCCAAGTGGGAAACCGCGATCCAGGCGGTGCTGGAAGATGCCGAGTTCAAGGCCTGGTATGCGGCCCAGAGCCTGGTGCCGTTCTACATGGGCCATACCGAATACGACCAGTTCATCGCCGACTTTGCCGCCGATCAGGAGAAGTTCTTCAAGGAATACGGCATCACCGAGGATTGACGTTCGGTCGACCTGCACTGCGGCGAAGCCCAAGGGAAGCCCGGGGGGAGACAGCAAGATGCCACGCGATTTCTGGATCGGCCTTGTTGTCCTGGGCTTCGCCGCTCTCTACCGCATCGAGGCGGGCAAGATCCGCCTCAGCCCGCTGGACGGCCCGGTCGGGGCGCCGGGGCTCCCGAAGCTGCTGGGACTTGCCCTCGGCATCCTTGCCATCGTGATGATCGTCCGGGGCCTGATCGAGCATTTCCGCGGCCGCGCCGCGCCCGAGACCGAGCCGAAGGTCGAACCGGGCGAATTCGACGCCTCCCTGGGCCTGCGGCCGCATCTGCGCGCCGCCGGCATCCTGGCCATCGGCATCGGTTACCTGCTGCTGCTGCCGGTCATCGGCTATGCCCTCGGCATCATGGCGCTGATCCTGACGGTCTCGCTCTATATCGGCGCGACGCTCGACATCCGCACCATCGCTGTCGCGGTGGTGGGCGGCGCCGCCTTCCACCTGCTCTTCGTCGAGTTTCTCGGCATCCCGCTTCCCAAGGGCATGCTTCTGGGAATGCTCCGGTGACCATCACCGCAACACCGCGACAGGAGCCGCCGCATGGAAGGCCTTAGCTACGCCTGGACCACGATGACCTCGCTCTCGGCCATCCTGGCGGCCTTCGCGGGCGTCACCTGGGGCACGCTGGGGGGCGCGCTTCCCGGGATATCGCCCTCCATCGCCATGGCGCTGCTGCTGCCCTTCACCTATACGATGGACCCGATCCCGGCCATCGTGCTGCTGGCCTCGACCTATGTGGGGGCGGAATACGGCGGCTCGATCCCGGCGATCCTGATCCGCACGCCCGGCACCAACGCCGCCGCCGCCACCGCCATCGACGGCTACGAGATGGCCAAGCAGGGCCAGGCCGGCGAGGCGCTGGGCATCTCGCTGGTGACCGGCGTGATCGGCGGGCTGATTGGCCTGTTCTTCCTGGTGCTGCTGACCGAACCCCTGGCCAAGGTGGCGCTCGCCTTCACCCCGCCGGCCTATTTCGCCCTCGGCATCCTGGGACTCAGCGTCATCGCCTCGCTGTCGCAGGGCTCGCTGGTGAAGGGGCTGATGGCCGGCATCCTGGGGCTGATGATCGCCACCATCGGCACCGACCCGGTGAGCGGCGTCAACCGCTTCACCTATGGCTCGCCCGAGCTTCTGGGCGGAGTGCCCTTCATCCTGGTGATGGTCGGCGTCTTCGCGGTCTCCGAGCTCTGCATCCAGGCCGGCAAGCCCGCCTGGGACCGGCCCGAGAGCACGAAGATTCGCGTCAAGCTGCCCAATCTGGCGATGCTGCGCCGCCTGAACCGGCCGACGATGATCGGCTCCGGCATCGGCGTCTTCGAGGGCTGCATGCCCGGTGCCGGCGGCTCCATCGCCTCCTTCATGGCCTATAACGAGGCCCGGCGCTGGTCCAGGCATCCGGAGGAATTCGGCAAGGGCTCGCCCGAGGCGATCGCCGCGCCCGAGGCCGCCAACAACACGGTCGCCTGCACCGCGCTGGTGCCGACGCTGTCTTTCGGCATCCCCGGCTCGAACTCCACCGCCATCCTGCTCGGCGGCCTGCTGATCCACGGGATGCAGCCCGGCCCGATGCTGTTCGTGCAGCGCCCGGACGTGGTCTACGGGCTGTTCGGCGGGCTGCTGATCGCCAATTTCGCCATGCTGATCGTCGGCATCCTGATCCAGGCGCCCGCGGTCTGGCTGGTGAACCGCCCGAAGCCCTATCTGATGGCGGCGATCTTCGCCCTGATCTTCTCGGGCATCTACTCCATCGATCACAGCCTGTTCGATCTCTACATCGTGCTGCTGGCCGGCGCCGTCGGCTATGGCATGCGGCTCTTGGGCTTTCCCTACCTGCCGCTCGTGCTGGGGCTGGTGCTGGGTTACATGATCGAATCGAACTACCGCCGCTCGCTGCTGCTGACCAATGGCGAGCACCGCGTCTTCTTCGAGGACCCGGTCTCGCTCGGCCTGCTGATCACCGCCGTGGTCTTCGTCATCGGCTCCGCCATTCGCGACTACCGCGCCGCCCGCCGCCAAAAGGACAGGGCCGCATGAGGCTGCATCAGGTCAGGGCATTGCGCCCCGGCCAGCGGCTGGCCGCACAGGATCAACTGGCCTGGAAGATCGCCGCCATGGCTGCCGGCGGCGCGGCGCTGGATCCGCAGGCGGCCGCGATGGCCGCCAACCGCATCGTAGACGACTGGGCGGTGGCGCTTGCCGCCATCAACCGCCCCTCGGTGATCGCGGCGCGCGGGGCCGCCCTGGCGCATCCGCGCCCCGGCGGCGCCACACTGCTGGGGCTACCGACCGCCCGCCGCTTCGACTGCAACTGGGCGGCCTATGCCAATGCCACGGCGATCCGCGAGCTGGACTTCAACGACAGCTTCTTCGCCGCCGATTCCAGCCATCCGGGCGATGTGATCGGCCCGGTCGTCGCCGTCGCCCAGCAGACCGGCGCGGACGGCCCGGCGCTGCTGCGCGGCATCGTCACTGCCTACGAGATCCAGGTGGACCTGGTGAAGGGGATCGAGCTGAACCGCTACCGGATCGATCATGTGGCGCATCTGGGCCCGGCGGTCGCGGGCGGCATCGGCGCCATGCTGGGGCTGGGGACCGATGTCCTCTATCAGGCGGTGAACCTGGCGGCGCATCTGGCGATCTCGACCCGGCAGACCCGCAAGGGCGAGATCTCGTCCTACAAGGCGGCGGCGCCCGGCCATATCGGCCAGATCGCCATCCTGGCCGTCGACCGCGCCATGCGGGGCGAGACCAGCCCGGCGCCGGTCTACGAGGGCGATTACGGGCTTCTGGCGATCCTGCTGGGCGGGCCGGATATCGTGGCCGAGGTGCCGCTGCCCGAACCGGGCGAGCCCTGCCGAGCGATCCTTGAGACCTATCCGAAGCAGCACTCGGCCGGCTATCACGGGCAGGCGCTGATCGACCTGGCCTTCCGCATGCGCGGCCGCATCGGCGACATCGAGGAGGTCGAGGACATCGCCATCCACACCAAGCGCCTGACCCATCTGGTGATGGGCTCGGGCGCCAACGACCCGGAGAAATGGGATCCCGCCGCCAGCCGCGAGACGCTGGACCACAGCGCCATGTACATCTTCACCGTCGCGCTCCAGGATGGGGTCTGGGACCACATGGCCAGCTTCGCGCCCGCGCGCGCAGCCCGGCCGGACACCGTGCGCCTGTGGCGCAAGGTCCGCACGGTCGAGGACCCGGAATGGAACCGGCGCTTTACCGAGCCCGCGCCCTTGGACAAGGATCACGGTGCCCGTGTGGTGGTGACCTATCGAGACGGGCGGGTGCTGGAGGACGAGATTGCCGTCGCCGACGCCCATCCGCGCGGTGCACATCCCTTCGCGGCGCAGGACTATCGGCAGAAGTTCCGGTCGCTGACGGCTGGCCTGGTCGCGCCGGAGGAAGCCGCCAGGTTCCTGACGGCGGTCGACGGGCTGGGGACGGCCGGGCGCGAAGGACCCGCGGCGCTGGGCGTCGAGGTGATCGCGGGCAAGCTGGAAAGCCCGGCGGCGGGGCTGTTCGACCGCCCGGTCTGAGGGGGCGGGGCAGCGCTCAGCCGGTAAGGGACGCCCCGGCGCGCCGCGGGTCGCCTGCCGCGCTGACATTGCCGCGCCCGTCGCGGGTCACCGCGTGGACACCGCCATAGAACATCGAGCGCTCGGCCCAGCCACGGGCTTGGCGGTAGGCGGCGAGGATCGCCTCGCGGTCGCCCTCGGGCAGGTCCGGCAGTTCGAAATCCACCGCAGGCGGGCTGCCCTCCACATGCAGGCGCGGCGCCTCGACCGCCTCGGCCAGCGCCATGCCGCGGTCGAGCAGGTTCACCAGCACCTGCGCCAGCGCAGTGCGGATGCGGTTCGAGCCGCCGGAGCCCAGCATCGCGAGCCCGCCATCGGGCCAGGTCACCGCCATCGGCGTCATCATCGAGGAAAGCCGCCGGTCGGGGGTCCAGGAGTGCCAGCCGCCGGGGATCAGGTCCTCCTCGCCCAGCATGTTGTTCGGCATGATGCCAGTGCCGGGGATGATGGCACCGCTGCCCTCGCCGTTCGAGACCGTCAGCGCGGCGCCGAGGCCGCTGGCGTCGACGATGGAGATCTGGGTGGTGCCCCGGGTGGCGGGCTTGCGGCCGCTGATCTCGTTTCGGTAGCGGGCGATCAGGTCGGGCGACAGCAGGCGCAGCGCGCCCGCCTGCGGGTCGTCGCGCAGGCCGGTCTCGATGCGGGCGCGGGTGGTGGCCTCGAAGGCGCGGGCGATGTCCGCCGCCCCGGCGCCCTGCCCTATCAGTTCGAGCGCGAAGGCCACCAGCACGCCGCCCAGCGCCGGGGGCGGGTTGACGCCGATGCGGGTCGGGCCGCGCTGGACCTCGACGGGCGCGCGCCATTCGGGGCGGTAGGCGGCCAGGTCCTCGCCAGTCAGGTGGCCGCCCTCGCGGGCCATCTCAAGCAGGCCGCGGGCGACCTCGCCTTCGGAGATGAAGCGCGGTCCCTCGTGGCCGAAGACCTCGAACACATCGGCAAGGTCGGGATTGCAGTAGACCGCCCCGGCACCCAACGGCGCGCCCCCTGCGTCGCACATCAGCGCGCGGGCCGAGCGGGTCGCCTGCAGGATCGGGGCGATGATGCGGCCGAGAGTGGCCTGGAATTCGGTGACGGTCACGCCCTCGCGCGCGGCCCGGATCGCCGGGGCGGCCAGGTCGCCGAGCGGCATCCGGCCATAGCGCGCATGGGCCTCGGCCAGCCCCGGCGCCAGGCCGGGGGTCGCGATGGCCCCGGCGCCGATGTGGAAATCCTGCGTGGTCTCGCCGAAATCCGCCTGGATGGCGCGGAACTCGAGCTCCGCCTCGGGCCGCTTGGCGCGCGGGGCCTGGACGAAGAAATCGAGCAGCTCGGCCCGGCCCCGGGGCGGGCGCACCATCAGGAAGCCGCCGCCCAGGAGCCCGGCCAGCACCGGCTCGGCCACACAGGCGGTCAGCGCCCCGGCGATGGCGGCATCCACCGCAGTGCCGCCCGCGCGCAGCACGTCCTCGCAGGCGGCGGCGGTGACCTGGTGTCCGGCGGCGATGGCGAATTGGGGCATCCTGGGTCTTCCCGGCAGCGGCAGTCAGGCAGTTTCGGGCCGGGGTGCTGACTAGCGCGGATGGGACCCGGAGGGAAGCCCGGTGCGGCCATGGCGACGCGCGCGGGCGGCGTGCACACCCCTTCTCACGTTGAGAAGCCTCGTAAGCTGTTGATATTGCTAGACTCCAAAAATGAGAGGGAATCATGGTTAACGGTGTCCGAGGATCGCGCCCGCCGCCGGAGTGGATGCGGCGGGATCGAGCCCTAGCTATCGGGTTCAAAGATCAACCATGCGTGACGGAGACCGCCATGCCCGCCAAGCCCCGCCTGATCGGCATCAACCACGTAGCCCTCGAGGTCGGCGACATCGACGCGGCGCTGGCGTTCTACGGGCGGTTTTTCGACTTTACCCTGCAGTCGCGGAGCGACAGCATGGCCTTCATCGAAATGGGCGACCAGTTCCTGGCGCTGAGCAAGGGCCGCCACCAGCCGCCCGACACCGACCGCCATTTCGGCCTGGTGGTCGACGACCGCGAGGGGCTGCGCGCGAAGATGGAGGCGGCGGGCGTGCAGTTCACCGGCGCGAAGCGGATGGATTTCCTGGACCCCTGGGGCAACCAGGTCGAGGTGGTGCCCTACCGCGACATTCAGTTCCTGAAGGCCCGGGCGGTGCTGGAGAAGCTGGGCGCGGGGGAGTTGCGGAAGACCGAGGCGGCGAAGGCGGAATTACGCGGGAAAGGGGTGGAGCCGCCGGGCGATGCGTAGGGGGGGAAGAGCCGAAAACGACTGGCGTCGACCGAACGGCGGAAAACGGACACGGACACCACCGGAGCCGAGGTTCCGATCATGGCCTGCGTCTGAAGGTCCAAAAATGGACACATACTCCTGCAGCCGGTATGTACCTGTCTGCCAGTCAGTTGTGAATTCGGGGGGTCGCTGTGTCAGGCGCATTCTATGACGAGGAAATGTGCCGCAAGCAGGAGGTACTGGCGGCAACGCCAGACATGCAGGCGCAGCGCCGCGCGATCTTGGCTGCCTTGGCGTTGAACCCGGGCGAGGTCGTTCTCGATTTGGGCGCTGGCAATGGCATCATGGCGAGGGAAATGGTCGATGCAGTCGGTCCATTCGGTGCTGTAACCGGCCTCGACGCGGCGGCGCCAATGGTGGCAATGGCGCGTGCGCTTTGCCCTGGAGGGCGGTTCGTTCAGGGCGACGCCGCTGACCTACCCTTTGAGGACGCCAGCTTCGACGCCGTGAGCGCGGCACAACTCCTCTGCTTCCTTCCCGACCCGGACCGGGCGTTGAGGGAGATGCACCGCGTGCTGCGGCCCGGCGGGCGCTTGGTGATCCTGGATACCGACTGGAGCTCGCTAGTCTGGAACTCAAACAGCCCCGACCTCATGGCGCGGGCGGTCGATGTCTACACCAGACCCTATGCGGATGCACATGTGCCGCGCACACTTTCACGGCGGCTTGCAGCGGCCGGATTTCAGGTCACAGGTCGCGACACACTGACGGTGCTCAACTGGACACCGGGACCGGACAACTACGCTGCCTTGACCACCAGCTTCCTGGAATCAATTGCCGCTTCCTCGCAGGACTTCTCGCGGGCCGATTGGAACGCTTGGGTAGCCGATCAGAAGGCCGTGGCCGAGGCGGGCGAGTACATGTTCTCGCTGAATCGCTATATGTTCAGCGCCACGCGCGACTGATTGGACCTTCCCGCCAAAGCAACCTTCGCTCGGGACCGCGACGAGCATTTGCTCATGGCACAACCCGGGCGCCGGGATGCGACACAATGAATGCCCGTCCGGTGCCGCATAGCGAACCACCCGGGCCAAGGGCACCCCGGATCGCCGTTGAGGAAGTGCGCGTGCCCGGTATGGCGCGTCACGCCGCGTGCGGCGCCGCGGCCTTCACGTCGTCGCCCACATGGGGCTCGTACTGGGCGAAGTTCTTCACGAACATCGAAACCAGTTCGGCGGCCTGCTTGTCGTAGGCCTCCGGCTCGTCCCAGGTGCGGCGCGGGTCCAGCAGCACGTCGGCGACGCCCGGCACCGCGACCGGGACCTCGAAGCCGAAATTCGGGTCGATGCGGAACTCGGCGTCGTTCAGCGAGCCGTTCAGCGCCGCCGTCAGGAGCGCCCGGGTGGCCTTGATCGGCATCCGCGAGCCGGTGCCGTAGGCGCCGCCGGTCCAGCCGGTGTTGACCAGCCAGCATTTCGAGCCGTGCCTGGCGATCTTGTCGCGCAGCAGGGCGCCGTAGACTTCCGGCCGCCGGGTCATGAAGGGCTTGCCGAAGCAGGTCGAGAAGGTGGGCTGGGCGGTGGTCACGCCCTTTTCGGTACCCGCCATCTTGGCGGTGAAGCCGGTCAGGAAGTGGTACATCGCCTGCGCCGGGGTGAGGCGCGCAATCGGCGGCAGCACGCCGAAGGCGTCGCAGGTCAGCATCACGATGTTCTTCGGGATGCCCGCCTGGCCGGTCTCGGAGGCATTCGAGATGTAGTCGAGCGGATAGGCGCAGCGCATGTTGGTGGTCAGGCTGTCGTCCTCGAAATCCAGCTCGCGGGTGTGCGGGTCGTAGACCATGTTCTCGATGACGGTGCCGAACATCGAGGTGGTCTTGAAGATCTCCGGCTCGGCCTCGGGGCTGAGGTGGATGGTCTTGGCGTAGCAGCCGCCCTCGAAGTTGAAGATGCCCTTGCCGGTCCAGCCATGCTCGTCGTCGCCCAAGAGCGTGCGGTTGGGGTCGGCCGAGAGGGTGGTCTTGCCGGTGCCGCTGAGGCCGAAGAACACGGCGCTGTCCTCGGGATCGCCCGGCGCGTGGTTGGCCGAGCAGTGCATCGGCATCACCCCCTTGCCCGGCAGGATGTAGTTCAGCACCGAGAAGATCGACTTCTTGTTCTCGCCCGCATAGGAGCTGTCGCCGACCAGCACCATCTTGCGCTCGAACGACACCGCGATGATGGTCTCGGAGCGGCAGCCGTGGCGCGCGGGGTCGGCCTTGAAGGTGGGGCAGTTCACCACGGTGAAGCCGGGGACGAAGCTCGCCAGTTCCCCGGCCGCCGGGCGGCGCAGCATGTGGCGGATGAACAGGTTGTGCCAGGCCAGCTCGTTCACCAGGCGCACGTTCAGCCGGTGGTCCGGATCGGCGCCGGCATAGAGGTCCTGGACGAAATACTCGCCGCCCTTCATGTGGTCGAACATGTCCTGGCGCAGGCGCTCGAAGGCGTCCGGGTCCATCGGCGGGTTGTTCTCCCACCAGACATCGGCCTCGACCGAGGGCTCGCGCACCACGAACTTGTCCTTGGGCGAGCGGCCGGTGTGCTTGCCGGTGTTGCAGAGGAAGGCGCCGCCGATCCCCAGTTCGCCCTCGCCCCGGCGGATCGCCGCCTGCACCAGGCCAGCCTCGGTCAGGTTGTAGTGAATCGCGCCAAGCCCGGTCATGCCGGAAACTTCCACACGGCAGCTCGGATTGACGATTCCGGCTTCCATCGTGTCTCTCCTCAGTCGCTAGTGCCCCGAACCATAG
>DATHZU010000303.1:0-2715 GCA_035458445.1 Thermohalobaculum sp.
GGCGGGACCGGGGCGCGACAAATTTTACACTGGTCCGATTGTTACCAACAAGGCGACGACTTGGCGCGGTGGACGGGACTCGAACCCGCGACCCCCGGCGTGACAGGCCGGTACTCTAACCGACTGAGCTACCACCGCTTAAGTCACCAGACCCAGAGCGCTCGGCGCCCCGGAAGGTGGGTGCCTTTTAGATAGGGCCGCAACCGGCGTCAAGTGATTCAGTGGTGGTGCCAGTACTTCGCCGCGGCGTGGTGCGCGGGTTGACTCGATCATCCCTTGGGCATGGAATCCTCGGGGTCCAAAGTGCGATATATGGAGGCATGAAGTCAGGCGGCATGAAGGTTATGATCCGGGGGGTTCTGCTCGATCTCGGCGGGGTGGTCTATGTGGGCGACTCGCCGCTCCCAGGCGCGCTCGAGGCGCTGGACCGGCTTCGCGGCGCTGGACTTCCGGTGCGGTTCCTGACCAACACCACCCGCCGCTCGACCCGGCGGCTGGTGGCCGATCTGGCCCGGATCGGGATCAACCTGGAGCCCGGCGAGGTGCTGACACCGGCACAACTCGCCCGCGAACACCTGATCCGGAACCGGCTGACGCCGCATCTGCTGGTCCACGCCAATCTGGAGGAGGAATTCGCGGACCTGCCGCCCGGCGGCCGCGAGGCGGTGGTGGTCGGCGATGCGGCCGACAGGTTCACCTATGCCAATCTGAATGCCGCCTACCGAAAGCTGGAGGCGGGGGCGGACTTCATTGCGCTGGCCGGCAACCGCAATTTCCGCGACGCCGACGGCGACCTGAGCATCGACGCCGGGGCGTTCGTGACCGCGCTTGAATATGCCAGCGGCCGCAAGGCCCTGATGCTGGGCAAGCCCGCTACGGGTTTCTTCCGGCTGGCGGTCGATGCGCTGGGATGCCGACCGGCAGAGTCCGTCATGGTCGGCGACGACGCCGAGGCGGACGTCGGCGGCGCGTTGGCAGCCGGATTGCTGGGAATTCTGGTGCGCACGGGCAAATACCGCGCGGGCGAGGAAGCGGCGATGGACCCGGCCCCGACCCATGTGGCGGCGGACCTGCCGGCGGCGGTCGACTGGATTCTGGACCGGGTGTGAGCGGGGACAGGCGGGCGGGCGCGCCGCCCCCGCCGCGCGGTAAAGTCTGTGCCTTCCCGGATGCGCGGCGCAAGCAAGGGTTTCTCACTGTGGGCACGGATTATCTTTACGGCTGATCGACGGCGATCTGGCGAGATGACGGCGCACCCGCGGGCAGGTCAGAACGGCAGCCCCACATAGTTTTCCGCCAGCGCGGTCATCGCCGCCTTCGACGAGAGCAGATACTCCAGTTCCGCACGCTGGATGCGCTGCCCGAAGTCGTCGAGATCGAGCCGATGCAGCAGCATGGTCATCCACCACGAGAACCGCTCGGCCTTCCAGACCCGGGCCAGCGCGCGGGCCGAGTACTCCTCCAACCCCTTGTCCGTGCCGTCCCGATAATGCGCGATCAAAGCGTCCGAGAGGTAATGCACGTCCGAGGCCGCGAGGTTCAGCCCCTTGGCCCCGGTCGGCGGCACGATATGTGCCGCGTCGCCGGCCAGGAACAGCCGGCCCCAGCGCATCGGCTCGGCGACGAAGGAGCGCAGCGGCGCGATCGACTTCTCGACCGAGGGGCCGGTGACCAGGGCGGCGGCGGCCTCGGCCGGGATGCGCCGCTTCAGCTCGTCCCAGAACCGGTCGTCGGGCCATTCCGCCAGGTCCTCGTCCAGCGCGCATTGCACGTAGTAGCGGCTGAGCACCGGGCTGCGTAGCGAGCAGAGCGCGAAGCCGCGCTGGTGCGTGGCATAGATCAGCTCCGCCGAGACGGGCGGCGTGCGCGACAGAACCCCCAGCCAGCCGAAGGGGTAGACCCGCTCGAACTGGCGCAGGATGTCGGCAGGGACAGTCTTGCGGCTGACCCCGTGGAACCCGTCGCAGCCGGCCACGAAGTCACAGTCCAGCCGCTGTGCCTCGCCGCCGCCGGTCCATGTCACATGGGGGGATTCTCCATCGGCACCGTGGATCGCCACATCGGCGACTTCGTGGAAGGTGGGCGCCTCGCGGGCATCGTAGAGATCGCGGGTCACCTCGGTCTGGCCGTAGACCATGACGGTCTTGCCGCCGGTGAGGCCTGCGAGGTCGATCCGGTGCCGCGCACCGGCGACGGCAATATCGAAGCCCTCGTGCACCTGCCCGTGCCGGTCCATGTTGCCGCCGACCCCGGCAGCGCGCAGCATGTCGGCCAGACCCTGCTCCAGAACGCCCGCGCGGATGCGGCCCAGCACGTAATCGCGCGACCGGGCCTCGAGGATCACGTTGCTGATTCCCGCATTGGTCAGGATCTGCCCCAGAAGCAGGCCCGACGGGCCGCCGCCGATGATCGCGACCTGGGTGCGCATGGTGGTCTTCCCCGAATGATCCCGGGCAATTCTACGCCGCGGCGGCAGCGCAGGAAAAGGGAAAGCCCCGTGGCCTGCCCGGCATTCCGGAGGATGGAACCGATGGCGGGGCTATGGTGGGCGGTGAGAGAGCCACACCAAGGCAAACTCAACTCTAATGAAATCAGAGGCTTAAAGCTCCCTGTATCACAGGAAGTGTAGCATCGATGTGATACACCGCAAGCTAGAAAGCATGGCAGAGCGGTTGCCGCCGGAAATTGCAACGGTTGCAAAATCTGGACTGCGCC
>DATHZU010000304.1:0-3303 GCA_035458445.1 Thermohalobaculum sp.
AGTTCAACCTCGCAGCCATGGCTCAAAACCTCAGAAAGCTCGCGAAGCTCGTGCCAAACCCCGCATGAGGAAGGGCAGGCCAAATTCAATCGAGCAAATCCACGCGCAAAAAAAGCCGACATTTTCAACAGCATCCGGGACGAACCCGCCGTTAGCGCGAAAGTTCAAATGTCCTGTTTGATCGCGACTGCTGCCGTCGCGGCTATTTCTCGAAGTGCCAAGAGCGACATTTGAGTGAACCCATGTCTATTTAACCCCACCGCAAGTTTGAGCCGGGTTCATAAATGTTCCAACGTCCGCGCAACGCGCATTCCCAGTTGTGAGTTGGCCCGCTCCGAAGCGTACTCCCAATCTCTATGAGACGAACGGAGGGTCGAGGGTCGGCTTTTCCAAGAACCTCCGCGTATCATACGCATCCCGCATGCCCCGCCAGCAGTCCACGGGCTCCCATCATTCGGTGCTCCAACATATCCGACGAACCGCAACGGCATCCTGCAATCCTCAGTCCACTCCCAAACGTTTCCTGCCATGTCGTAGAGACCGAAAGGATTTGGGCTGAAGCTACCGACCCGAGCGGTCCTTTCGCTGTCCCAATCAGAGCCACACCCGTTGCAGTTAGCATTCCCACTTCCTATTGAATTACCCCATGAATACTGGGTAGCCGTGCCTGCTCGCGCCGCGAATTCCCATTCGGCCTCGCTCAACAACCGATAATGCGCGCCAGTCTTTCGGTTAAGCCAAGCAGTATACGCCTGCGCGTCGTCCCAACTAACGTTAATCACTGGGCGGGTCCCCTTGCCCCAGTCCAGATCGCTGGGGCGGTACGACCCGCAACCTCCATCGGCAACGCAGGCGTCCCACTGTCTGAAGGTTACCTCGAACCTTCCAACCGCAAACAAATAATCGAAACGCACCTCGTGGACGGGAAGTTCAGTGCTTGACCCGAGATTATCCAAGTCACCCATGGCGAACTTTTCGACTGGCATGACGACCATTTCAGGACAATCGGCACAGTCCTGAAAGGTGGTCACCGGCCTACTCTGGCACGACATCAGGAAGATGCACGCTGTGAGGACAGCTGCAATGCGAACCATTGCAAAGTTCTCCTTCTGACCTCCCTCGCTCGCCCGTAGAACGAAAATTGCCTGACCCTTGCAGGAAATCCAAGTAGCTTCGGGGGTCAAACGGCAGTTCAGGGTCAGAGGTACGCATAGCTCGTTCGCGCCAAATGACCGGTTGCCCTCAGATTTCGGATCTTCGAACGCCACCCAACATCCTACAGTTCGGGCTCGAAGCCGGTATCCGGGACTTTCGACCGGTTTAAGGAATCTGACCCTAGCCGGCCGCAGAACCCGCTCGCCGATCCAGCAATTCTCGCTTTGGCTTGTCCGTGGCCGCACCGCCTGATCAGCTCTGGGCCACCCCGGTCGCCATTTCGCGCTCCAGCGCCTTCTCGATGGCGCCGCGCGGCGTGGTGAAGCGGGCCAGCAGGTCGTACAGCACCGGGGTCACGAACAGCATCAGCAGGGTCGACAGCGTCAGCCCGGCGATGATGACGCTGCCGATGGCGATCCGGCTCTCGGCCCCGGCGCCATGGGCCAGGATCAGCGGCATCGCCCCCAGCACCGTCGAGACCACGGTCATCACGATCGGCCGCAGCCGCAATACCGAGGCCTCGATCACCGCCTCGCGCACATCCTTGCCGGCGTCGCGCAGCTGATTGGCGAATTCGACGATCAGGATGCCGTTCTTGGCGACCAGCCCGATCAGCAGGATCACCCCGATCTGGCTGTAGACATTCAGCGACAGGCCCCAGAAGGCCATGGCATAGATCGCCCCCGCCACGCCGCTGGGCACGGTCAGCATGATCACCAGCGGGTGGACGAAGCTCTCGAACTGCGCCGCCAGCACCAGGAACACGATCAGCAGCGCCAGCGCAAAGACCATGCTCGCACCCGCCGAGGTGTCCTGGAAGGTGCGCGACTGGCCCTCGTAGCCCAGCTTCGCCTCGGCCGGCAGGCTTTCGCGGGCGGCGTCGGTCAGATAGGCCAGGGCCGTGCCCAGGTCGTAGCCGTCGGCCAGTGCCGCCGACAGCTGGATCGACGGCAGCCGGTCATAGCGGCGCAGCGACGGTGCGGCGGCGTTCTCTCGCAGCTTCACCAGCGCGCCCAGCGGCACCAGCGTCTCGCCGTCGCCGGCGCGCAGGAAGATGTTGGCGATGTCCGAGGGCACCCGCCGGTCCTCCTCCTCCGCCTGCACCAGCACCGGGTATTCGCGGCCCCGGCTGACGAAGGTCGTGACCTCGCGCGAGGCCAGCATGGTCTGCAGCGTCGAGGCGATGGTGTCGACCGAGATGCCCAGGTCGTCCGCCCGGGTCCGGTCGATGGTGACATCCAGCTGCGGCAGGTTCTCCTCGAAGTCGATCTCGGGGTTGACCAGGTTGGGATTCTCCTCGGCCTTCTCCAGCAGGGTGTTGGCCCATTCCTTGACGCTGTCGAAATCCGGGCCGCCGATGACGACGCGCACCGGCGTCGAGTTGCCGCGCAGGCCCAGCCCCGCCGGGGTCACCGGAAAGCCGCGCGCCACGGTGACCTCGCCCATCCTCGGCGCGATGTCGCGGACGATCTGGGCGGCCGTGCGCTCGCGCTGGTCCCAGGGCGCCAGGCGGAACACCACGAAGGACCGGAACGCCCGGCCGAAGCTGCCGGTGAAGGTGAACACGGTGACGATCTCGCCCGAGTCGCGCAGCGGCTGGACGATCTTCTCGACCTGACGGGCGGCGATGTCGGTATGGGCCAGCGTGCTGCCCTGCGGCGCGGTCAGCGGCACGAAGGCGACACCGCGATCCTCGCGCGGCGCCAGCTCGCGCGGCAGCCCGCCATACAGCGGCCATGCCCCGGCGGTGATCACCCCGGCGACGATCAGGACCACCACCGGCATGCGCACCGCGCTGCTCAGCAGCGCCCGGTAGAGCCGCTGGACCAGCCCCTCGCGCCGGGGCGGGCTGCCCTCGGCGCGCCGGCGCGGCTTCAGCAGCTTGGAGGCCAGCGCCGGGCAGGCGGTCAGCGCCACGAAGGTCGAGATCGCCACCGCGCTGGCCATCACCCAGCCGAATTCGACGAACAGCCGCCCCACCTGGCCCGGCAGGAACGACAGCGGCACGAAGACCGCGATCAGCGTGACCGAGGTGGCCAGCACCGCAAAGGTCACCTGCCCGGCGCCGCGGAAGCTGGCGGCAACCGGGCTCTCGCCCAGTTCGATGCGCCGCTGGATGTTCTCCAGCACCACGATGGCGTCGTCCAC
>DATHZU010000305.1:0-17773 GCA_035458445.1 Thermohalobaculum sp.
GGGGGGTCTGGGTTCGCGATTCCGATCCCGCCCTGATCCAGCGGGCGGTCGCCTGGCTGATCGGGCAACCCTGGTGCGGCCCGGTCTTCACCCGCGGCGGCATCGCCGGCACGATCCGGCATGCCGAGTTGATGATCGACCACCCGCGCGCGGCGGACATCGTCCTCTCGCTGCGCCATGACGAGCTCGGCAATGCCTGGGGCCGGGCCGGCCGCAGCGCCGACAACGCCCCCTATCCCGAGCGCGGCGGCTGCCACGGCGGGCTCAGCCGTTTCGAGCTGTCGAACTTTCTCGCCATGGCCGGCACCGCCTTTCACAGCGGCGCCCGGCCCGAGACCCCGGCCGGGAATGTCGACATCCTCCCGACTGTCCTCGATGTGATGGGGATCGGGATCGATCACCAGATCGACGGCCGGGTGCTGACCGAGGCGCTGGTCCGCTGGCAGGTGGACGGCCTGGGCGACGAGAGTGTGATTTCGGTGCATGACCGCTCCGGGCGCGAGAGCCATCTCTCGGTCACCGAGTTCAACGGCACCCGCTACCTGAACCGCGCCTGGGTCGAATAGGCTCGGCGCAGGCGAGCCGGGACCGGTCATTCTCCATTTCGAACCTTCCGGTCCGCGGCAAATGCCATTAAGCCTGCACGGGAACCGCAACCGTCCGGAGCCGAGCCCATGAGCCGATCGCTTTTCGACCTCACCGGGCGGCGTGCCCTGATAACCGGCGCCAGCCGCGGCATCGGGCTGGGGCTGGCGCGCGGGCTCGCCGCCGCCGGGGCGGCGGTGGCGATCAACGGGCGAAACGCCGAGGCGGTCGCAAAGGCCGCCGCCGAACTCCGCGCCGGGGGGGCGGAGGTCTTCGAGGCCCCCTTCGACGTCACCGACCGGGCCCAGGTTGAGGCCGGCGTCACCCGGATCGAGGCAGAGCTCGGCCCCATCGACATCCTGGTCAACAATGCGGGGATGCAGCGCCGCGCGCCGCTCGAGGATTTCGCCCAGCAGGACTGGGACGACCTGATGGCGCTCAACCTCGATTCGGTCTTCATCGTCGGCCAGATCGTCGCCCGCCGGATGATCCCGCGCGGGCAGGGCAAGATCATCAACACCTGCTCGGCGATGACCCGGCTGGCCCGCGCCAGCGTGGCGCCCTATACCGCCGCCAAGGGGGCCGTGGGCAACCTGACCATGGCGATGTGCGCCGACTGGGCGAAATACGGGCTGAATATCAACGGCATCGCGCCGGGTTACTTCGCCACCGAGCTGACCTCGGCGCTGGTCAACGACCCCGAGTTCTCCGCCTGGCTGGAGAAGCGTACCCCGCAGGGCCGCTGGGGCCGGATCGAGGAACTGGTCGGCGCCGCGGTGTTCCTGGCCTCCGATGCCGCCAGTTTCGTCAACGGGCATGTCCTCTATGTGGACGGCGGCCTGACCACTTCGGTCTGAGGAGGCGCCGATGTCACTGCTGCTCGGCGCCGTCGCCGACGATTTCACCGGGGCGACCGATCTCGCCTCAATGCTCACGCGGGCCGGCATGCGCACCGTCCTGAAGCTGGGCGCACCCGCACCGGACGCGGCGCTGCCCAAGGCGGAAGCCGTGGTCGTGGCGCTGAAATCGCGCACAGCACCGGTGGCCGAGGCGGTGGCCGAAACCCTGGCGAGCTGGCGCTGGGCGGCTGCCGGGGGCGCGCGGCAGTGCTACTTCAAATACTGCTCGACCTTCGATTCGACGCCTGCGGGCAATATCGGCCCCGTCGCCGAGGCGCTGATGGCCGAGACCGGGGCGGCGCAGACGATCTACTGCCCGGCCTTCCCGGAGAACGGACGCACCATCTACCAGGGCAAGCTGTTCGTCTTCGACCAGTTGCTGTCCGAGTCGGGGATGCGCAACCATCCGCTGACACCGATGACCGATGCCGACCTGACCCGGGTTCTGGCGGCACAGCTGTCGCCTGGCGCCAAGGTAGGACTGGTCCCCTTCGCGGTGGTCGAGCGCGGTGCCGAGGCGATCCGCGCCCGGCTGGCCGCCCTGGCCGACGAGGGGGTCGGCCATGTGGTGGTCGATGCCCTGACCGACGCGCATCTGGCGGCGCTGGGCAAGGCCTGCGAGGGCATGGCTCTGGTCACCGCCGGATCGGGCCTCGGCCTCGCCCTGCCGGCGAATTTCGCGGCGCAGGGCCTGCTGGCGAGCGGCGCGGCCGATGCCTTGCCGCCGATCGGCGGGCCGGTGCTGCTGCTGTCGGGCTCGTGCTCGGTGGCGACCAATGCGCAGGTAGCCAAATGGGAATCGGACGGTGGCGAGACCTTCCGACTCGATCCGTTGGCCTTGGCGGATGATCCAGCCGGGGTGAGCGCCGCGATGGCAAAACGGCTGAAGGAAAGCATCGACACCGCAGTTCCCTTGCTGATCGCGGCAACGCAGCTGCCAGAGGCCGTTCGCGCCGCGCAGGAACGGCTGGGCAAGGAAGCCGTAGCATCTCTGATCGAATCGCAGCTCTCGGTAGCTGCCGTTTATTCGCGCCGCGCCGGAGTCCGCCGGTTCATCGTTGCCGGAGGCGAAACCTCGGGTGCCGTCGCCCAGGCACTTGGAGCGGAACGCCTCGCCGTGGGGCCGTCCATCGCTCCGGGCGTGCCCTGGTGCGCCACCCTCGAAACCGAACCCGTGGCGCTGGCGCTGAAATCCGGCAATTTCGGCGCCGAGACCTTCTTCGCCGACGCCGTGGAGACCGCGCCATGACCCCGGCCGAGGCGAAAACCCGCGAGGATATCTGCATCCTCGCCAAATCGCTCTACGACCGCGGCTATGGCTGCGGCGCGTCGGGCAATGTCTCGGTGCTGACAGATGCCGGCATGATCGTCTCGCCGACCAATTCCTGCATGGGCAGGCTGGACCCGGCGCGCCTGTCGCTGGTGGCGCGCGACGGCAGCCATGTCTCGGGCGACGCGCCCTCGAAGGAGGCCTTCCTGCATCTGGCGATGTATCAGGAGCGGCCCGAGATGTCCTCGGTCGTGCATCTGCATTCCACCCACTCGGTCGCCGTCTCCTGCCTGGCCGACGTCGATCCGCAGGATGTGCTGCCGCCCGTCACCGCCTACTACGTCATGCGCGTCGGCAAGCTGCCGCTGGTGCCGTACTTCCCGCCAGGCGACCGGGCGCTGGCCGAGGCGGTGCGCGGGATGGCCAGGCACCACCACGCCATGCTGCTGGCCAATCACGGGCCGGTCGTTGCGGGCAAGTCTCTGGAAAGCGCGGTCTACGCCGCCGAGGAGCTGGAGGAGACCGCGAAGCTGTTCCTGATGCTGCGCGGCGAAAAAACCCGCTTCCTGACGCCGGAACAGGTCGACGGTCTGCGTATCAGGTTCCCAAGCTAAGGCATCGGCCCGTGTTGCCTGCTGCAGCGATCTGGCGTTAGGCCCAGGACCGGGAGAGCGAAATGACCCGATTGCCGCTGCTGGCGATGCTGCTGCTTCTCGCCGACCCGTCCGTGCCGCTGGCGCAGGACCGTTCCTTCCCGACCCTCCGTTTCGTCGAGGCGATTCGCATCGCCGACCGCCGCGCCGGGATGGACGAGCCGTCTGGGGTCGCGGTCTCGCAGGATGCGCGCCATCTCTGGACGGTCAGCGACGACGCCCGTGCCGTCTATCTGCTGGGGCTGGACGGCGATATCCGGCGCCGCGAGTCGTTCCCGATCACGGAACGGGGCCTGGAAGGGATTGCCGTCCATCCCTCGGGCGACCTCCTCGCCGTCAAGGAGGAGACCAGCGAGATCCTGGTCATCGGGTCCGACGAGCGGCGGATCGTCGACCGGGTCGCGCTCGACCGGATGCTGGGCTACCACCTTGTCGCTCCGGAATTTGCCGGCGGGTCGCGCAACCGGGGTCTCGAGGGGATCACAATCGATCCTGCGACGGGACGGGTCTATGTGATCAAGCAGTCTAGGCCGCGGCTGCTGATCGAGATATCACCGGACCTGCGTGCGATTACCGCCGTGCGCGAGCTGACCGCCGGGGCGGGCTTCACCGACAACAACCGCAGGGACCGCAAGATCGACGTGTCCGGCATCGCCTATGACCGGTGGCGCGACCGCTTCTGGATCGTCAGCGACACCGCACAGCGGGTCTATCTCTACGATTGGGCCAGGCACCAGGCAGTCAGCGCGCCGCTGGTCTGGAACGACCGCGGGTGGCGCCGGACGATCGAACATGCCGAGGGCATCGCGGTCGATCCCGCCGGCGATCGGCTGTACATCGTGACGGACGACAAGGGCTCGTCGCGGCTCTTCGTGTTCCGCATCGAGTAACCCGGGCGCCCCGATCAGGCAGGCTGCTGTTTCGGGTTTTCAGGTCAGGCGCTTGTGCCCTTCATGAAGACCCTCGATGCCGCGCGTCTTCTTGCAACGAACGCAACTTTTTATCTTGCCGCATCTCTCGATCATGCAGAAGGGACCGTATTCCGGGATCAGGAATGTCCGCTCCAGATGGGCTTTCCGTCCAGACTTCAGAAGAACCACCTCGTCTTCGATCAGGTTCTCGTCCAACCAGTCGATCAGGTCGGCGATGCCATGGATCAAGGTGAGCCGGTCGCCCCCGGGTTCGTCCTTCAGGCGGCGCAGATAGGTTGCATTCTCGCCGCAGACGACGACCCTGTCCGCCGCCTGCAGGGCTGCACGGCCGACCTTTCGATAGGTGCGCGACTTTTCGCTCTTGATGTCGGACAGCTCGCCGATGATCAGCGTCCGGCGTGGCGCCCGCGCGCCCTCGAGAACCGCGAAACTCGCCGCCAGACTCCATGCCGGGGCCTTGAAGGTGTCGGCGATGAGCCAGGCGCCGGTTGGGTGACGATGGATCGACAAACGCTGGTAGTACGGCGTCACGCCGGCCAGATGCCGGGCGCATGTCTCGAGCGATACTCCCAGCTCCAGCGCGGCGGCAATCGCCGCCAGAACCGACGAGGCGAGGTGCTTGCCGAACAGCCCGGTCTCGATCCGTTGCCGTTGGCCGCGGGCCTCGACCGTCAGGCTCAGACGCCCAGGCCAGGTGCAGTCGATCTCGACGGCCCGGATATCGGCCCCCGCCGAACTGCCGAAAGTCACCACGCGGGCCGTTGTCTGCCCGGCCATGGCCGCCACCAGCGGATCGTCGGCATTGAGGATCGCGGCGCCCTCCGCCGGCAAAGCCTCCACAAGCTTGGACTTTTCAGCCGCGACTGCTTCGCGGGTTCGAAAGGCGGCGGCGTGGTCCAGCCCGACTGCTGTGACGATCGCGATGTCTGGTCGCAACAGCGCGAGCCGCGGTTCCAGCACGCCGGGATGTTCGGCGCTTACTTCCTGAATGAAATAGCTCGCGCCCCTCGGGACCCGGGCGAGCGCTCTTGCTATTGCCTCGGTCTCGTTGTGGTCGATACCCAAGGACCCCTTGAGCTCCCGGCCGAGGATGTGGTCGAGAATGGCGACGGTGGTCGTCTTGCCGTTGCTGCCGGTCACGGCAATGATTCGGGGGCGGCCCCCCTGCCAGCGGCGGCAGCGAATGACAAGCTTGCGCTGCACGAAAAGCGCACGATTCCAGAGCTTCCGGAATTTTTTCACTACGGCATGGATTCCTGATGGGGGCAATGATCGCCGGTCCCGGCCGCACGACGGCCAACAACAACTTCCACCACAGTCATTGGGGCACAGCCGGCGCAGCGAGTCCAGCGGAACCGGCGTCGGCCGGCGCGCCGCTCTACCTGATATCGCTTGAACAGGTCGGTGGTAGTGCAGTCGCGACCCTGTCAGGCCTCTTCGCCAGCCGGCGCGGTGGTGTAGTCACCCATGTCGTACACATCCCCCTGGGCCGAGGTCACCGTCGTGCCCGAGGTGACCGTGCTGTCCGTCGGCGGCGGATCGCCGGAGGGATCGTAGGACACGACCGTTACATGCGTGCCGTCAGGCGTCTCGAACTCGACGATGTTGCGGTTGGTTCCGTGCGAGGTTTCGTAGGTCGAGCTGGTGACCGTCGAGCCCGACGGAATCGTGGTTCCGTCTGGAAGGACCAGATCCTCGACAACGACGACGGGATCGCTGAGCTGGGCGGTGAAATCCGGTGCCGTCCCGACGCCGACGATGGTGATCGCACCCAGCGCCGTATTGATCTGCGAAACAGCCGACGCGACGCCCGTGTTGAAGATGGCGTAGATAACCGCGATGCCCATCAGCAAAAGGCCCGAGGTCAGCGCGACCCAATCGATCGTGATGGCACCGTCGTCAGCAAGCAGAAACTCGCGGAATCCGTTCATGACCCCCTCCAGGCCGAACTCACCAGAGCCCAACGCCAAGATACACGGCTACACGAACGCGACAACAATCGATGCGGGAGTAGAAAACACAGTATCTGACCGCGACCGACTTTCAATTGTATTGCATTCCATTGCCATATATCAAGGCAGAACTTGAGGTGATCTCTACTTCAGGTTGTAATATCAGAAATTATATTCGGAAATGGTGTCAATTTGGTATTGGATTTGAAACTAAGTCGTCGCTGTTCGGGCGAATGACCGACTCGGCACCGGGTCCGCGGCAGGTCCGAAATTCTTCCCGCCAGGGGAGACTCGAGCGACAGCGCGGATCGGCCGCGCGCGGCCCGAATTCTGGTTGCCACCGCCGCGGAAGCAAGATTTAACACATGCCTGATCGCATTCGCGCCCGCACCCAGCGGAGCGCCGCCAGAAAGACCCATGCCGAAGCTCACAGATTTCCGGATCGCGGTATTTCCCGGCGACGGCATCGGTGCCGAGATCACCGCGCCGACGCTTCGGTTGCTGGAAAATGCGGCGGCGCGGGCGGGCGGATTTTCGATCACGCCGCAGCACTGCCCTGCGGGCGCGGCGCATTACCGCGAGACCGGCAGCGCGCTGCCGGAGGCCTCGCTCGCCACCGCGCGCCGGGCCGATGCCATCCTGCTTGCGGCGATGGGTCTGCCGGATGTTCGTTATCCCGATGGCACCGAGGTCAGCCCGCAGCTGGATCTGCGCTTTGAACTCGGGCTCTATGCGGGTGTCCGCCCGATCCGCGCCATTCCCGGCGTGCCGGTCGCGCTGGCCGACCCTCGCGCGCAGGACATCGATCTGGTGATCCTGCGGGAATCCACCGAGGGTCTCTTCGCCTCGCATGGCCGCGGCGAGGTGACCCCGGACCGTGCAACCGAGACCCTGGTGCTGACCCGGGCGACCACCGAACGGCTGCACGACTTCGGCCTGCGGTTGGCGGCCCAGCGCCGCGAGGCAGGCGGCAGGGGCCGGGCCACCTGCGTCGACAAGGCCAATGTCTTCCGTGCCTTCGCCTGGTTTCGCAGCATCTTCGACGACCGCGCCCGGGCCTTCCCCGGCCTGACCGCCGACCACATGTATATCGACGCCTGCGCGCTGAACATGGTCACCCGGCCCTGGGAGCTGGACGTGCTGATCACCGAAAACATGTTCGGCGACATCCTGTCGGACCTCGGCGCCGGGCTGATCGGCGGCATGGGCTACGCGCCCTCGGCCGATATCGGCGATGCGCATGCGGTGTTCCAGCCCTGCCACGGTTCGGCGCCGGACATCGCCGGCAAGGGGCTGGCCAATCCGACGGCGATGATCCTGTCCGGCGCCATGATGCTCGAGTGGCTTGGCCGCGAGAAGGGCGTCGCGGAGGCCGGGCGCGCCGGTGCCCTGATCCGCGGTGCCGTGGACGCTGCCTTCGCGGGCGGAAACCTGCGCACCGCCGAGCTGGGCGGCAGGGCCGGCACGGCCGAGGTCTTCGCCGCGGTCGAGGCGGCGCTGGGCCGGGTCGAGGTGTGAGCGGCATCCCGGTTTGAGCCCGCCGCCAGATTGCTGCATACTGCGCCGGTCACCCGGAATCCCCGCGTTCCGATTGCACCGCGTGGGGGCAAAGGCTTCAGCTTGGAGATTGATATGACCCGATCCTCGATGACCCGGCGGATGGCCGCCACGGCGGTGTTTTCATTGCTCTGTGTCTCGCTTGGCGCCCCCGGCGCCCTGGCCGCCGACTGGGAGTTCCTCGGCTCGCGTTCGGTCCGGTTGGCGGGCGACGTCGACGTCATCCCTGTCGGCGCATCCGAGGGCAAGTTCAAGTCGGTGCAGTTGCGGGTCAAGGACAACGGCATCTTCATGGAGGACATGCGGATCACCTTCTCGAACGGCGACCAGAAGGACGTGCGCCTGCGCACCCATATTGCCGAGGGCGAGCGCACCCGCCGGATAGACCTGCCGGGCAAGGCGCGGCGTATCCGCTCGGTACGGCTGATCTATCGGTCGGTCGCGGATTCCGATGGACGCGCAACGGTCCAGCTCTGGGGCCTGCAATAGGTCCCGGCGCTTCCATCGGCAGGGCTGTCGGGGTGGAATAGCCCTGGGGGTCAGGTGACCCGGAGCCAGGTCATCATGCCCGCCGCCGCGTGTTCCAGCATGTGGCAATGCAGCATCCAGTCGCCGGGGTTGTCGGCGAGGAAGGCGATCTCGACGGTCTGCGAGCGGCCGACCAGCAGGGTGTCGCGCAGCGGACCCTGGGCGCGGCCGCCGGTCACTTCCTGGAAATGGTGGCCGTGCAGGTGCATGGCATGGGGCCAAGCGGTGGAATTGACCATCTTCAGGCGGACGGTCTGTCCCAGCGCGGCCTCGACCAGCGGCGCTTCGGGTATTCCGGCGGTGCCGTTGAAGGCCCAGGCATAGCCCTCGGCGACCAGGTCGCGGATCTCCATGCGCCGGCCCCCATGCATGGCGGCGGCCATGTTGCCCATGGCGCCGCCTTCCATCACCAGGTCGGCCGCGAGGGCGCCCGCCAGATCGCCGGGCGGGGCTACCGGGTTGGGGGGCAGCGCAGCGGGGGCGGGCAGGGGTTCGGCGCGGGCCGAACCGTCGACGGGGTAGAGGACCGCCGCATATGCGCCGTCGCGCTCGGTTACCGCGAGGGCCGCCTCGGTCCCCTCCCCGGCGGTCACGTCGACGATCAGTTCGATGCGCTGGGCGGGCGCCAGGGTGAGCAGGCCGGTCACCAGTTCGGGCGGCACCGGCTGGCCATCGAGGGCGATCACCCAGCCCGCAAGTCCGTTCAGCGCCAGCTCGAATACCCTGGCATTGGCGGCGTTGCAGAGGCGGAGACGCAGGCGTTCATGGCGGCGGACGGGTTCAACCGCCTCGCCGTCGCCATTGGCGGTGACCCAGTTGCCGATCCGCCCCGCATGGGCCCGGTCATGCATGGCACCGAAGCTTGCCTGATCGATGGCGGCCTCCTGGGTCAGCCGCCAGTCGTCGAGCATCACGGTGAGGTCCCGGTCGACCTCGGGCGGCTCGGCCTCCTCGACGATCAGCGGGCCGTAGAGACCGCGGGCCATCTGCTCCCAGCTCCGCTCGTGCGAGTGGTACCAGTAGGTGCCCGCGTCGGGCGCGGTGAAGTCGTAGGTGAAGCTGGCGCCCGGGGCCACGGCCTCCTGGGTCAGGCCGGGCACGCCGTCCATGGCGTTGGCGATGCGGATGCCGTGCCAGTGGACGGTGGAGGGCTGGTCCAGCGCGTTCACGAAGTCGACCGTCACCCGGCCGCCCTGCTTCACCCGCAGCTCCGGCCCGGGGACGAGGGCATCATAGCCCCAGATCGCGGTCTCCGGCATGTCGGCGGGGGCGAGGCGCGCCATCCCGGCGCGGGCAGTGAGGCTGCGGCGCGGCATGGCGGCGGCGGGCAGCGCCGGCAGGGCGGCTGCGCCGATCAGACCCAGAACCTGGCGGCGGTGCCACATGGGTCAGGCCACCCGGTCGCCGGGCTCGCGCCCGGCGAAGACGGCGTCCAGATTGTCCAGGGCGCGGAATCCCATGGCGTCGCGTGTCTCCCCTGTCGCCGATCCGATATGGGGAAGCAGGAAGACGTTATCCAGGGCCGAGAGTTCGGGATTGCCGCCGGGTTCGGTGCGGAACACATCGAGCCCGGCGGCGAAGAGCTGGCCGGATTTCAGCGCCGCCACCAGGGCCGCCTCGTCGACCAGCGCGCCCCGGGCGGTGTTGACCAGGATCGCGCCCCTGGGCATCCGCGCGAAGGCGGCGGCGTTCATCAGGCCGGTGCTCTCGGGCGTGGCCGGGCAGTGCAGCGACAGCACATCCGAGACCGCGAGCAGGTCCTCGACCCGGGCGTGGAACACCGCACCCTTCTCCAGCTCTGGCGGCAGCCGGCGCCGGTTGTGGTAATGGACCTCCATGCCGAAGCCGCGCGCGCGTTCCGCCGCGACCTGGCCCACCCGGCCCATGCCGATGACGCCGAAGCGCCTGCCGGTTACCTGGCGGCCGACCATGAAGGCGGGCGACCAGCTGTCCCAGCGCCCCTCGCGCACCATGCGGTCGCCCTCGGACCCGCGCCGGGCCGCGCCCAGCATGCACAGCATGGCGATCTCGGCGGTGGCGTCGGACAGCACGTCCGGCGTGTTGGTGACGATCACGCCCTTCGCCTTCGCGGCGGCGAGGTCAACGTGGTCGACACCGACCGAATGGTTGGCGATCACCTTGAGGCGCGCGGGCAGGGCGGCGATCACCTCGGCGGTGAACAGCTCGGAATGGCAGGGCAGGACCGCGTCCACGTCCTGGCAGCGCCGGATCAATTCGTCGCGGGGGAAGACCCGGTCCTCGAGGTTGAGGATGGCGTCATAGTCGCGGAGGGCCCGGGCCTGAACCGCATCGGTCAGCCTCCGGGTGATCAGGAGTGCGGGCTTCGCGGCCATATCTTACTTCTTACGGACGCATTCTTCCCAGAAGTTGTAGGTTGCCAGCGACAGCACGGTCAGCGCGATGACCCAGAACGGCAGGCCGCCCCAGAACCCGGCAAATCCGGTCGAGATGCTGTGTGCCAGTCCGACGATGAAGGCGATCAGAATGATGGTTCCGACGACTCCGGTAACCAGTTTGATTCTGTAGGGGAGCATGTCCTTACCTCGTATTCATGTACGGCGCGGCCCTCAAGCGGGGTCCGAATTCAGGGTATCGATCAGCCAGTTCGCAGTCCGCAGAAGCCGGTCGTCGCGCTCGGCGGCGCCGATCAGCTGTACACCCACCGGCAGCCCGTGCTCGCCGACCAGCAGCGGCAGGTTTATCGAAGGCAGCCCGCACAGCGTCCATATTGTACAGAAGATGGGGTCGCCGGTGCCAGTCCCGAATTTCGGCGCCTCGCCCGCGGCACTGGGGGCGATCACCGCATCGAAGTCGAGGAAGAAGGTTGCGAACCAGTCGCTGGCCGCCTCCATCACTCCCAGCGCATCCTGGTACTCGGCCTCGCCTATGGCGCGGCCGCGGGTGATGATCGGCTGCAGGGTCGGGCTGATCCGGTCCCAATGCGCTGTGAAGGTCTCGGCCAGGTGCTGGCAGATCTCGTATTCGTGGATCACCCTCTGGGTCTCGACCAGGCCCGCCAACCGGTCCGAGACCGGCATCCGTTCGACCCGGGCACCCAATGCCGACAGGATCTCGTCCAGCCCGGCGCGGGCATCGGCGCCCAGCCGGTCGTGATAGGGCATGTCCAGCCACACCAGGTCGGGCTCGACCGGCGGCGCGGCGCGGGCGCCCTGCAGCATCCGGGGCCGGGGGCGGGGATAGCTCATCGTATCCGCCGGGTCGTAGAATCCCAAAACGTCCACCAGCAGGGCGGCGTCCTCCAGGCTGCGGGCGAAGACCCCCACCTGGTCCAACGATTTCGAGGTCTGCAGGATGCCCCGGCGCGAGATCACGCCGCGGGTCGGCTTGAAGCCGACGGTCCCGCAGAAGGCCGCCGGGCGGATCACCGAGCCGTTGGTCTGCGTGCCGATGGCCAGCGGCACCTGTTGGGCCGCGACCGCTGCCGCCGAGCCGCTGGACGAGCCGCCGGGCGAGCGCTCCGGGTCGTGCGGGTTGCGGGTCTCGTTGGCGTGGACGAAGGCGAGCTCGGTCGTGACCGTCTTGCCCAGGATCACCGCCCCGGCCTCGTGCAGCCGTTCGACGACCGCGGCATCCGCCTCGGGCCTCCGGCCGGCGAAGATCGGTGTGCCGCGCTCGGTCGGGTAATCGCGGGTGTCGATGATGTCCTTCAGCCCGACCGGCACCCCATGCAGCGGCCCCAGCGGCATTCCCGCGCGCCGGATCGCATCGCGTTCGGCGGCCCGTGCCAGGGCATGCTCCGGGTCCAGATGGGCCCAGGCCTTCAGGGTGCCGTCGGTCTCGGCGATCCGGTCGAGGCAGGCCTTGACCAGGTCGACCGAGGACAGCCGTCCGTCGCGGATTCTGTCCGCCGCCTCGACGGCGGACAGGGCGTTTGCAGGTGTGGCAGCCATCAGCATCCGCTCAGCGCGAATACTCGCCGAACAGGTAGTCCGGCAGCCACAGGGCGATGCCCGGGAACTGGTACATCAGGAACATGCTGAAGATCACGATTCCAAGATAGGGCATGATCCCCTTGAATATCTCGATCAATTCGATCTCGTTTCGGAGTACCCCCTTCAGGTAATAGGCCGACATGGCCATGGGTGGTGTCAGGAACGAGGTCTGCAGGTTCAGCGCCACCAGCATCGCGAAGAAGTACGGGTTCACGTTGAACTGCTCGAGCAGCGGCAGGAAGATCGGCACGAAGATGATCAGGATTTCGGACCACTCCAGCGGCCAGCCGAGCAGGAAGATGATCAGCTGCGCCAGGATCAGGAACTGCCAGGGCTGCAGCTCGATATGGGCAAACCAGTCCTTGATGATGTCGTGGCCGCCCAGATAGGAGAACACCGAGGCGAAGGTCCACGAGCCGACAAACAGCCAGCAGACCATGGCCGTGGCCTTGGCGGTCAGGAACACGCTCTCCTTGAGCATCTGCCAGCTGAAGGCGCGGTAGAGCACCGAAAGCACCAACCCGCCCAGCGCACCCATCGCCGCCGCCTCGGCCGGCGTGGCGAGGCCGCCGAGGATCGAGCCCAGCACCAGCATGATCAGCACCGTCAGCGGCACGAAGGAGACCAGCAGGTCGAGATAGATCTTGCCGACGGGCGGCACGTCCTCGCTCTTCGGTTTCGGCGCGATCGAGGGGTTCATTAAGACCCGGATGACCACGTAGACGATGTAGAGACCCGCCAGCATCAGGCCCGGGAACACCGCGGCCGCGTAGAGGCGCAGCGGAGACAGCTCGGCGATGGCGGCGTAGACGATCAGCATGATCGAGGGCGGGATCAGGATGCCCAGCGTGCCGCCGGCGCAGATCACGCCCGAGGCAAACTGCTTGTCGTAATTGGCGCTGGCCATGGCCGGGAAGGCCAGCAGGCCCATCAGCGTCACCACCGCGCCGACGATTCCCGAGGCGGTGGAGAACACGGCGCAGGTGATCAGCGCCGCGATGGCCATCGAGCCCGGCAGGTTGCGCGCCGCCATCTGCAGCGAGAAGAACAGCCGCTCGACGATGTTGGCGCGCTCGACCACGTAGCCCATGAACAGGAACAGCGGCACCGCGACCAGGGTGTCGTTCTCCATCACCGAGTAGGTGTTCTGGTTCAGCAGGTAGAAGATGTTGTTGTTGAAGATGTCGCCGAAGCTTTCCGGCGCGGCCTGATAATAAGCGTAGTAGCCGAAGGCCACGCCCATGGCGACCAGGGTGAAGGCGATCGGAAAGCCCAGCAGTACCAGGACGATGAACAGGCACAGCATCAGGATGGCGACTTCGGGATTTGTCATGGTGGTCTCTCTTCAGGAACGCGCTTCGGGCGATCGGATCACGAGCCGCTTTTCTCGGCCTGGTGCATAAGTATCTCTTCGGTCTCGTGCACGTCGTCGAGACGTTCCATCCAGACACCGGTCCTCATGGCGATCCAGCAGCGCATCAACTCTGCCAGGCCCTGGAGCATCAGCAGGAAGCCCGCCAGCGGGATCAGGGTCTTGAAGAAATAAACCTGGATGCGGGCCGGGCTGTTCCAGCTCACCTCCTTGTAACGCCAGCTGTCCGAGGCGATTTCGGCGCCGTACCAGAACAGGGCCATCATGCCGGGGAAGAAGAACAGCAGGTAGAGGGTGAAGTCGATGCGCGCCTGCCAGCGAACCGGAAACAGCCGGTACAGCACGTCGCCGCGCACATGGCCGTCCTGCGCCAGGGCATAGGGCCCGGACATCAGGAACAGCGCCCCGTACATCTGGACCATCATGTCGAAGGCCCAGACGGTGGGAGAGTTGAGGACGTAGCGGACGAACACCTCGTAGGACACCGAGAGCGTCAGGATAAGGATGCACCAGCCGAAGGATCGGCCGACCCAGATGCTGAGGCTTTCCATTGCGTAGATGAACTTGGTCACGGCGGTCTCCACAAGGGGTTCTCATTGCAATCGGGGGCCGCAGATGCGGCCCCCGGGCAGTCTCTCTCAGGTCACGGCCTCAGCCGAAGTAGTGCTTGTACGCCAGCTTGTAGTCCGGCTGGTTCAGGTTCAGGTAGTTCATCACCTTCTTGGCATAGGTCTTCTGCGAGTCGATGACCTTGGCGAAGAACGGATCCTCGCCCGAGATGCGGTTGACCACGATGTCCCAGGCCGCCAGCTGATCGGCCATCACCGAGTCCGGCGTGCGGTAGACGTTGACGCCCGACTCCTCCTGCAGGCGGACGAGGTCATCCGCGTAGCGCTTGGTGTTGTGCCAGTAGAAGTTGGCGTTCTCGGCCTCCGAGGCGTATTTCAGGATCGCCTTCAGTTCGTCCGGCAGGGCGTCGTACTTCTGCTTGTTGAAGGTCACCTCGAAGAATTCCTGGCTCTGGTGGAACGAGGCCAGGTGATAATGCTTCGAGACGTCCTGCATGCCGAAGTCGCGGTCCGAGGTCGGGTTGTTGAACTCGGCCGCGTCGATCAGGCCCGACTTCATGGCCGGCTGGATTTCGCCGCCCGGAAGCTGCACGACCGACATGCCCATCTCCAGAAGCACGTCCGCGGCCAGGCCGACGGTGCGGTACTTCAGGCCCTTCATCTGGGCGGCGTCGGTGATCTCCTGCTTGAACCAGCCGAGCGGCTGCGCCGGCATCGGGCTGTTGAAGAACGACACGACGTTGAGGCCCAGCGAGGCCATCAGCTCGTCGAACAGCTCCTGGCCGCCGCCGTAGTAGATCCAGCCCAGCACTTCCTGCGAGGACCAGCCGAAGCAGGGGCCGGTGCCGAACAGCGAGGCGGCCTTCGACTTCGAGTACCAGTAGGCCGGCACGTAGTGGGCGGCGTCGAGCACGCCGCGGTGGACAGCGTCCTGCATCTGGCTGGTCTTGACCACCGAGTCGACCGACAACAGGTCGATCTGCAGTGAGCTGCCGGCCATTGCGTTGACGCGGTTCACATAGGACTGCGCGTTCTCCAGGAAGATACCGCCGCCCCAGGCGGCCTGCATCTTCAGGTTCACGGTCTGGGCACGCGAAACATTCGGTGCTGCGAGCGTCGCCGCGGCGGCGCCGCCGGCCAGCAGGCCGCCCTTCAGGAACTTACGGCGTGAAGCCGTGGTTTCGATCTTGGTCATGCGTTCTCTCCCTTAACATGCTCATATGCGCCCCCCGATGGAATCGACCCATGAGGCTGGATCACCGCGATCCGGCTCAAGGCAGGGGAGAACACTCTGCGCTACACCCTGCGCCGTTTCCGGACCTCGGAGACCGGGGTCACACGCGGTCTTGTCGGGGCGCCGTTCAAACCCGGATTCGCCCACCCGCAGGTACGAAACTATCAAAACCCGGGGGAAAGGCGAGCGGTCAATTTCGCAAACCAATCCCGAACACCGAATTCAGGGGCGTTTTCCACTGCATGGAACCCGTTTTACTGCAATCCGGCAGCGGGGTGCGGGAATCACCGCCCGCGGGGCGGCAGGGCGCGATCCGGACTGCGCCCGCCGCCCGATTCTTCCCGCCCCGCGACTGGCGGCCGGCCATTGGGGCAACCGGCAATTGCAGATATTCAGGATTTGTCTCAAATCCGGACAGAATTTGCGCGATATCAATATGTTGTATTTACGAGCCATTAACCGTCGAGATCGATCCTGCTTGCATCAGAACGAGGCAAAAATCGGCAGCAGGCGAGTCGCAAATGACGAGCATCGAGAAAAAGAATGCGAACGGCGATCGGATCGGCGAGGTGATCTGCGCGATGCAGTTGCCTCTTGAGAACGTGGAATACGCGCTGGAGCGGTATCTGCTGGAAAACGGCCAGCGGCTGGATACCGAAACCCGGATCCTGCTGGCGGGAATTCGGGACTGCATCGGGCGGGTGGCGGTCAGCGCCCGGCGGCTGTCACGGACCGCGGATGCTTCTGACGAACAGGTCGGCCGCGCCGCCTGACCCGGCGCCGGTCGGGCCGATCGCGTCCCGATTAATCGGGCGAGGTCGCAAACAGGCGGTTGCGCAGCGATGGCGATCGGCTATTCAGCCGGCAGTGATGCCGCTTGCCGGAGCCGCCCAGCATGTCCGAACCTGCCGCCGCCCAGACTGCCGCCCGGGACCGGGGCGTGGCCCGCCGCATCCTTCTGGGCGTCGATACCGGCGGAACCTACACCGACGCCGCGCTGCTGGACGAGGCCCGCCTCGGCGCCGGCGCCGCCGCCTTCATCGCCAAGGCCAAGCGCCTGACCACCCGCGACGACCTTGCCCGCGGCATCGGCGGCGCCATCGGCGCGGCGATGGAGGCGGGCGCCGCGGCGGCGGACGAGATCGCCATGGTCTCGCTGTCGACGACGCTGGCGACCAATGCGCTGGTCGAGGGCAATGGCGGGCGCGTCGGGCTGGTGATGATCGGGTTCGACCCGGCGGACGCGCTGCGCGCCGGTCTGGCCGAGGCGCTGGGCCGCGATCCGCAGATCCTGATCCGCGGCGGCCACGGGCCGATGGGCGACGAGGCGGCGCCGCTGGACCTCGCAGCGCTGGAGGCCTGGCTCGAAATGGCGGATGCCGAGGGCTACGCCGTCTGCGGCTACTTCGCCGTGCGCAACCCAGCCCACGAGATTGCCGTGCGCGACCTGATCCGCGAGCGCACCGGGCGCCCGGTCACCTGCAGCCACGAGCTGTCGGCCAAGGTGGGCGGCCCGAAGCGGGCATTGACGGCGCTGCTGAACGCGCGCCTGATCGGCATGATCGACCGGCTGATCACCTCGGCCGAGCGCATCCTCGCCGAGCGCGGCATCGCCGCACCCCTGATGGTGGTCCGTGGCGACGGCGCGCTGGTCTCGGCCGATTTCGCCCGGCTGCGCCCGATCGAGACCATCCTGTCCGGCCCCGCCGCCAGCCTGGTCGGGGCCTCGTGGCTGACCGGGCTGCCGGACGCCGTGGTCTCGGATATCGGCGGCACCACCACCGATATCGCGATTCTGTCGGGCGGCAAGCCGCGCCTCGACCCGCAGGGGGCGCAGGTCGGCGGCTGGCGCACCATGGTCGAAGCCGTGGGCATGACCACCCATGGCCTCGGCGGCGACTCGGAGGTGCATCTCAGCGCCATCGGCCTGCAGACCCGCATCCTGCTGGGCCCGCGCCGGGTGGTGCCGGTGTCGCTGCTGGCCAGCGAGCACGGGGCGATGGTGCACGAGACGCTGGACCGGCAACTGGCGCTGGAGCGGGTCTCGGATCTGGACGGGCGGTTCCTGGTCGCCCCGGCAATCCCCCGCCCCGCCGGGCTGGAACCGGGCGACATCCAGATACTCGACGCGCTGGCGGGCGGCCCCCGCCCCGCCGACGAGGTGCTGCGAAGCCGCGCCATGCGCACCGCGCTGAAGCGGCTGGTCGGGCGCGGGCTGGTGCTGGTCTCGGCGCTGACGCCCTCGGAC
>DATHZU010000306.1:0-3984 GCA_035458445.1 Thermohalobaculum sp.
TCACGAGGGTAGAATTCGAAGAGAAGGTCTCGACTGCCTGCTCGGCGGTCTCCAGGGCGATTCGCAGATCAGCAACCCTGTCGGTCAGCCAGTCGGTCGCCTGCCGGGTCGCCTCGAACTTGGTCTCGAGCTGGTCCAGGATATAGAAGTTCGCCATCTCGTTGGCGAGTTCCGCCGATCGGTCCGGATCCGGGGTCGTCAGTTTGATGATCAGGACATAGGTGCCGTCCAGCCACTCGGCACTGATGGCCCCGCCAAGGGCGCCTACCGCCGCCCGGCGGTAGGAATCGGGATCGTCCGAAATCGCAATGGAAGGCCCGTCAATGTTCAGTTGGCGCTTCGCCTGGCTGATGATGTAGCCGAGCGACAGCCACTTGGTCCATCCCTCGGGCGGCCGCAAGCTGGCGTTGAAGACCGGGTCCGACACAAGGTCGAGATCGTCAACGACGCGTTCGAGCAGGCGTCCGGACTGCAGCACCTCAATCTGTGAAGCAAGCGCGAAGAAATCGCTGCCGAGGCCGCGCGCGACCGGATCGAGGTCGACGACATTGGATTGATCGATTTCCCACAGGACACGGGTCTCGGCGGTATAAAGCGGTGTGATGCGCAGCAGATGGGCGTATGCGGCACCGAAGCCGATCAGCGCAAACAGCAGCACCAGCCATTTCGACCGCCAGACCATTGCCACGATGTCGCGCACGTCGAACTCGGAGGCGCGCGTATCGCCCGCGAGGCCGTCGCCGTGCGGCGAGGTCGTGCCCGGTCTCAAGCTGGTGTCCAAACCCATCCTATCCGCCGCTACGCCCTGCCTGTCCGCATCGAACCTTAACGCGTTGACGCATTGGCCGTAAGGTCTCACCGCAACGCGGGCGGAGCAGTGTGACCGCCGCGGCACGATTTTCAAGGCTATACGCGGGGCCAGTTCAGCGATCAAGCGAAAGCAGCCGATCTCGCGCCTGGCGGGCCATCAGGACCGCTCCGCACCTCCCGGCCGCGCCAACAGATCAACCTAAAGTATACTATCGCAACCATTGACTGGCCGGCTCGAGGAACCAGCTCGGAAGTAATCGATTGTTGTATTTAAGTTTTCGGAGAACAGTGCTATCGTCCAACGGTTGTGAGAATCGGCGCCATATCCAATTCGACTAAATTTTTTTAATTCTTGCTTAAGGACGATGTGCCATTCGGGGCGTCTGAGTGGCCGGGGCAGAACTCCTCGGGTGCTCCGGTTGGCCGAGACGGGCGGGCCTGAAGAATGCCGGGCCGGTTGGGTGAGGAGCGGCGTGGAAGTTCGCGTCGTCCTGAAGTGCGATGCATGGGGCGTGAGTTGCGGTGAGCTTATGAACAAGCATTTGGACCAGACCGGGATCGACGTGGCTCTGCTTCCTGCGTCCCAGGCCACCCTGCCCCGACCTCGCGAGGATACGGTCAGCCGCGCACCGCTGGGTTTCCGGATCGCCAAGCGCCTGATCGACATCGTGTTCGCCGTTGCGGCGATTCCCGCCATCCTGATCGCTGCGATCGTCCTGTCGGTAATCAATCCCATCTGGAATGCGGGGCCGCTGTTCTTTCTGCAGACCCGCATGGGGCGCGGATGCAGGCCGTTCCGGGCAATCAAGTTCCGTACCATGCGGCCGGCCAGCCAGATCATGCGCGGCCCCGACGATCCGTTGGAGTCGGACCGGATCACGCCGCTGGGCCAGTTCCTGCGCCGCACCCGGATCGACGAACTGCCGCAGTTCCTGAACGTGCTGGTCGGCGACATGAGCGTAATCGGGCCGCGGCCCGACTACTGGGACCATGCGCAGCATTATTTCGACACCATCCCGGGGTACCGCCAGCGCCACATCATGCGCCCGGGGATCACCGGCCTGGCGCAGGTCGATGGCGGCTATGCCGAGGGCATCGACGCGACCGTGCAAAAGACCCGCGATGACCTGCGCTACATTCGCGGCGTCGGCATCGGCATGGAGTTGTATGTCATCTGGCGAACCATCATCGTGGTGTTCACGGGCTTTGGCGCGCGCTAGACCAGAATCCCGGGATCAGATTGTTTCAATGCGAAGCGTTCTTGCTCTAGGCTTGGCGTCCGGCACGCCCCGGCCACCGGGGCCGTGTTGACCTGCCCCGCGAATATCTGAACGAGCGACCCCATGTGCGCCCAGGCCTCAGACGCCGTATCCCGTGCGCCCCGCCTGCTGTTCGTCGTGAACGATCCCGGGTTTTTCCTGTCGCATCGCGGCCAGATCGCGCAGGGAGCGTTGGAGCGGGGCTACGAGGTGCATGTCGCGACCCCCGACGTGCCCGAGGCGGTGGCGGAGATCCGGGCAATGGGGCTGGTCCACCACCGGATTCCGCTGAACCGGGGCGGGCGCAACCCGGTCTCGGAGTTGCGCACGCTGACGGCGCTGGTGCGACTGATGCGGCACCTGCGGCCGGACGTGGTGCACGAGGTTACCATCAAGGCGGTCATCTGGGGCGGAATCGCCGCCCGGATGACGCGGGTGCCCGCGCGGGTAGCGGCGGTCTCGGGGCTGGGGCAGGTGTTCAGCGGCCGAGACTGGCAGGCGCGCGCGCTGCGGCAACTGGCAGCTCCGCTGTACCGCGCTGCGCTGGGCGGCCCGGGGCGCCGGGTGATTTTCCAGAATCCGGACGACCGCGACGCGATCGGGCGGCTGGGAGTGCGCCTGGAGGGCCGGGCCGAGATGATTCGTGGCTCCGGTGTCGACCTCGCGAGGTTCGCGCCGGTTCCGGAACCCGAGGGCACGCCCCAGGTCCTGATGCCGGCGCGGCTGCTGGCCGACAAGGGCGTCGCCGAATTCGTCGCGGCGGCACGGCAGCTTCGTCGCGATGGCCTCGACGCCCGCTTCATTCTTGCCGGGGGGCACGATCCCGGGAACCCGGCCTCGGTCGCGGCGCCGGAGTTGGCGCGGTGGCGAGCCGAAGGGATCGTCGAGTTCCCGGGCCATCGCCCGGATATCGCGGCGCTGATGCAGCGCTCGCACCTGGTCGTCCTGCCCTCGTATTACGGCGAGGGGCTGCCAAAGGCCTTGATCGAGGCCGCAGCCAGCGGGCGCGCCGTCGTCACCACCGACATGCCCGGCTGCCGCGATGCGGTGATCCCCGGCAAAACCGGCCTGCTGGTGCCGCCGCGCGACGCGGCGGCGCTGGCCGGTGCCATCGGTGTCCTGCTCGCTGACCCGGGCCGGCGGCGGGCGATGGGAGCGGCGGGGCGGGCGCTGGCCGAGGACGCCTTCTGTGTGACCGCCGTCGTCGCGGCGCATCTGCGCATCTATGACGAACTGACCGGGCGCGGCTGAGCCCGGCCCGGCTGGTCAGAACCGGTCGGTGACGGTGACGCCGGTGCGGGTGAAGCCGTCCATCTCGACGATGGCCGCCGGCGTCTCGTCGAGCGTGATCCGGCGGGTGATCAGGCGGCTGGGGTCCATGCGGCCCGCGGCGATCATACCGAACAGCGCCGGGAAGCGGCTGGCGGCGAGCCCCCGGGTCCCCATGATCTGGAGCTGCCGGGAATAGACCAGCTCGTAGAGCGGCAGCTCAGGCGTGGCATGGGCGCCCGAAGGCATGCCGATCTGCACGTGGCGGCCGAGCGGCGCGAGGCCGCGCAGCGAGTTCTCGAAAGTCGCCGTGACGCCCAATGCCTCGACCGAGACCTGGGCCCCGCCGCCGGTGATCTCGCACACCGCACCACCGACATCGTCGAGGTTCGAGGCGTTCAGGGTCTGCGTCGCGCCCAATTCCGCGGCCATCTCCAGCGCGCCGGGATTGATGTCGATGGCCAGCACCCGCGCCCCGGCCGCGGCGCCGATCATCACCGCCGAGAGCCCGACCCCGCCGCAGCCATGCACCGCCAGCCACTCGCCGGGCGCCAACCGCGCCCGATCGACCACGGCCCGCCAGGCGGTGGTGACGCGGCAGCCCATCCCTGCGGCGGTCGCGAAATCCATCTCGTCCGGCAGTGCC
>DATHZU010000307.1:0-11911 GCA_035458445.1 Thermohalobaculum sp.
CAGACCGCCGAAGGCGTCGGGCAGCTCGGCGTCCTTGTTGACCGGGAACATCCAGTTGGTGGTCGGGATCGCCGACTGGGCCTCGGCGCCAGTCAGATAGGCGATGAATTCCCGCGCCAGCTCGGGCTCGGCCGAGGAGGCAGTCACGGCGGCCAACTCCATCTGCAGGTAATGGCCCTCGGCGAAGCCCGCCGCCTTGATGAAGGTCTCGCCGTCGACGACGGCGTGGTAGGCAGGCGAGGTGGTGTAGCTGAGAACCATATCGGCCTCGCCCTCCAGGAACATCGAATAGCTGTCCCACCAGCCCTTGGTCACGGTCAGGATCTTCGGCCTCAGCCCGCGCCAGATCTCGGGCGCCCGGTCGCCATAGGCGGCGCGCACCCACATCAGCAGGCCCAGCCCAGGCGTCGCCGAGCGCGGGTCCTGGATCACGATCTTGAAATCGTCCGGTGCCGCGATGATGTCCTCGAACGAGGCCGGCGGGGTGGTCAGCCGCCGCGAGTCGTAGACAAAGGCGAAATGGCCCCAATCGAACGGCGCGAAGGTATCGTCGGTCCACTCGATCGGCGTGGCCAGCCCCTCCATCGCCAGCCCGTGATGGGCGAACAGGCCCGAGTCCCGCGCCGCGCCGGCGATGTTCACGTCGAGGCCCAGCAGCACATCCGCCTTGCTGGCCCGCCCCTCGAGCCGGATGCGGTTGAAGGCGCCGATCGAACTGTCGAGACCGACGAACCGCACGTCGCAGCCGCAGACCTCCTCGAAGCCCTTCTCGATCACCGGGCCGGGACCCCATTCGGATGCGAAGCTGTCATAGGTGTAGACGGTCAGCACCGGCGTATCCGCCATGGCGGGCGCAGCCAGACCGAGGGCCACCGCGAGCGTGGCAAGCAGGCTGTTCTTGGTCATTGCACGTTCCTTGCGTCTGGAACGGCGAAAGGTCGGGAGATAAGGTCGGGCACAACGGCCCGGGCCGGTTTCTCTTCCCTCCGCCAGTATTAACTGGGTCAGGTTCAACGGGTACGTCTCAGCCCCATGCGGGCGCCCCGAGAGAACGGCACGGACAATAGGTCCGACGGCGCAGAATGCAAGCCCCGGAAGGCCGGATCGGCGGTTCAGGGAATCAGGTTGTAGGCGACGATCATCACGGCGATGCCCGAGACCAGCAGCAGATTGCCGAGGATTCCGAGCAGCCTGATGCTCATGTAATCGCGTGCCAGAGTCACTGGCGCGCCCTCGGGCATCTGGCCGCCCTTGACCAGGTAGAGCTTGATCTCGTCGGCCTCGCGCCCGATGCGGTATCTGCGCACGGCAGCGGTAACCTGGCAGACGCCCCAGGCCAGGACGCATCCCAGACCGCCCAGCAACAACAGATAGGCCAGCAGTGCCTCGCGCATTGGCGCGCTCCCGCATTTGGCTCCGACTCATGATTTTACCCCGGAAACGGGCGGAACACCAAATCCTGATGACGCAAACTGCCGCTAACCCGTTGTTAACCATGACCCGCGACGCTCGCGCTCCAGTCGAACCGGCATCGCTGGCCGGCGGATAACCCGATCACTGACGGGGGCCATTATGCGTATCGCTGCCTGTGCGGGCGTGCTTTTCACCGCACTCATCCTGACACTGCCACAACCGGCCCGGCCCGGCGCCTGGACCCGGCCCGCGGGCGAGGGCCAGGTCATCGTCACCGCCGCCTACAGCTCGGGACCCGCGGGTGCGATCCTCAGCGACATTCCGGACCGCGACATCAACACCAGCCAGATCTACCTGGAATACGGGCTGACCGATTCCCTGACCGTTGGCGGCAAGGCCTATGTGCAGATCTCGGGCTTCGACCCCGGCGACAACTCGGCCCTGGCGGGCGCATTCCTGCGCCAGAGGGTCTGGCAGGACGGCAAGGGCGGGGTCGGCTCGGTCGAGGCGGGATACGCCCACCCGGTCGAGTCGCTGTTCGGGCGGACCTTCGACGCTGCCGCCTGGGGCGCCGTGCCGGAGATCCACGGCGCCGCCCATTATGGCCGGGGATGGGGCGGCGACTGGGGGTCGGCATTCCTGTCGACCGGGGGCGGCTACTACTGGCGCGGCGACCACGCCGCCGACAATTTGCGCGCCGAATTCACCGCCGGCTATGCGCCGTGGCGCTGGCTGATGGGGATGGTCAGCCTCTACGGGCTCGAGCCGCTGGGCATCGGCACCGAGCGGTCGCTGAAGATCGCGCCGTCGATCGCCTTCACCTACGGAAACCGCGGCGATGACCCGGAGCAGAAGCGCCACCCCACCACGATCCAGTTGGGCGCCAGTTACGACCTGCTGAACCCGGAGGACGGATTCGGCTTCTCGGTCAGCATCTGGCGTGGCTTCTGACGCCGCTCAACTGGCAACGCCTGGAGAGGGCCCCAAATAGACACCGTCGATCCGCCAGACGCCGTCGACCAGCGTCATCTCATAGGCCGCCTGATAGAAGCGGCCCTGCTGGTCCTGAAACAGCACCATCTGCACCGGGCCGCGCCCGGTCTGGACCAGGTCCAGCATCTGGTAGCCGGCCGGGCGCCAGATCATCGGATAGCCCGCCCGCACCATGCGGCCGAAATTCTCGGGCGAGCCGAATTTCGACTGGATCATCGGCGAGGCATGGGCGAAAGCGGCCTCGAGATCGCTCGCGCCGAGGGCGTCGAGCTGCGCCTCGATCACCGCGCGGATCGAGTCGCCGGGCTCTCCGGCGCGGGGCTCTGGCAGGGCCGCGAGCAACAGCGCGGCGACGATCAGCAACCAGCGCATGGCATCCTCCCGTCCATGTTTCACAGGTGGCGCGGTCGGCGGCGGCGTCAAGCCCGGTCACATGTGGTCGCGCGGGACAATGAACGACCAGCTCCGGGCAAAGACCTCCTGCCCGTCCTCCTGCGCGGTCAGCGTGGCTTCGACCTGATAACGCTCCGACTGGCAGGAAAAGCGGATCTCGGCGCGAGTGCCGGCGGCCCAGCCGTCGCGCGCCCGCTCGGCCCCGAACACCAGATGCCCGGTGGCGCCCTCGGGATCGGCGGGATCGATTTCCCAGGTCTCGTCGCGGGTCTCGCGCTTGCGCATGCCATGAGTGGGGTTCTCGGACCAGCCGCCGTCCTCCGAGATCACATAGCGGACACGGCCGGTCTGCAGGTCGCGCTCGACATGGCGGCGGCTGTGGCCGGCCTCGAGCACCGGGTATTTCGGCAGCGGATCGGGATCGTCCGGCAGAGGCGGCGCGGCCTCGGGCGCCTCCCGGAGCAGCGGCAGGGTCAGTGCCGAACTCCCGCCCGCACGAATCGTGGCGGTGACGGTGGCCGGGCTCGGCAGGATCAGTGGCCAATAGGCAGTCGAGATCGCCAGCCGCAGCCGGTGACCCGGCGCCAGCCGGTAGCCGGTCTCGTCCAGCTTCAGCGTGACGTCGACGAAATCCCCGGGCACCACTGCCTCCGGCTCGGCATTGCCGTTTCGGTGGCAGAGGTTCAGCATCCCGCGCGCGATCAGGTTCGCAGCACCGTCGGGATGCACATCCACCAGCCGCGCGATCAGGTTGCCCTGCGGCTGGTCGATGGCCACCCGCAAGCGCAGCCCCGGACGCCCGAGGATATCCAGGGCTTCGTCCAGCGGCTCGGTCTGCCAGACCGCCGACAGGGCGTCGTCCAGGTTCTGGTCGCCGGGCAGTTCGCCATCGGGCTTCAGGGTGAAATACTCGCCCGCCTGGGTGCCGCAATTCTGCGGCGAGGTCACCACCCGGTCACCGAAGGACGCGCCGCCCAACAGCCCGTCGGCCCCCAGCGTCAGCCTGCTTTCCTCGACGGCGCCCGAGGGCCACCCGGCCAGTCCAACCCAGCGCCCGGGCTCGTCGGCGCGCCAGCCGCCGGGCCGCGGGCCTTCCGACAAATAGGCCCGGTAGGCGGGCCAGTCCTCGACCCCGGTGTCCTCGCCCGCCAGCCATTTGCGCCACCAGGCGATCGCCATCCCGGTGAAATCGGCGCGCGGGCGCGGCCAGGCGAAATGCGGATATTTGTGGACCCAGGGCCCGGTCATCGCCTTGACCATGGTCTTCGCATTCGCCGCCACGGTGGCGGGCGCATTGCGGTAGCCATCGGCCCATCCGGCGATGATGAAGACCGGCACCTGGATCGCCGACCAGTCCTCGCAGATCGAGCCATGTTTCCAGTAGGCGTCGCGACGCTGGTGCCTCAGCCAGGTCTCCAGCAGGAAGGGCTCGGCCCGCAGCCGCTCCATCCAGACCTCGCGCCAGGAATTGCCCAGGACGCCTGGATCGGGCGGGCGCGAGGCGTAGCTCAGCATGACGCCGGCCCAGTAGACATTGGCCGACATCAGGCAGCCGCCCTTGTAGTGGATGTCGTCGTTGTAGCGGTCGGCGGTCGAGGACAGCGAGATCACCGCCTTCAGGGCCGGGGGCCGCATCGCCGCCACCTGCAAGGCGTTGAACCCGCCCCAGGAGATGCCCATCATGCCGACCGACCCGCTCGACCAGCCCTGCGCCGCGATCCAGGCGATCACCTCGCAGGCATCGCTCAGTTCCTGCGGCGAGTATTCGTCGTCGAACAGCCCGTCGGAATCGCCATTGCCCCGGCTGTCGACCCGCACGCCGGCGATTCCGGCTTCGGCAAAGGCCGGATAGGTGCTCTCGTCGCGCTCCGAGGTGCCATCGCGGCGGCGATAGGGCAGGAATTCCAGCACCGCGGGGAAGGGTCCCTGCCCCTGCGGCATCCAGATGCGTGCCGCCAGCCGCGTGCCGTCGGACAGCGCGATCCAGACCGTCTCCTCGACCGTGAAGCCCATGGCCCTTTCCCTCCTGCCGAGTCGCGGTTTATGTTTCGCGCGAGAATGCCCGACGCGAGGCGCAAATGTCGACCGAGATCACCGACCCGGAAGTGCTGGAATTCATCGCGAGGACCGAGAGCGCCTATGGTCCCGACACGGTCGACTGCACGATCGAGGAACAGCGGCGCATCTACGAACGCATGTACAATCTGTTCCGGCGGCCGCGTGGTGCCGGGCTGACCGTCTCCGACGAGACCATCGCGGGGCCCGGCGGACCGCTGGCCCAGCGGCGCTATGTGCCGGACGGCGCCGGGCCGGTGACCGTGGTCTATTTCCACGGCGGCGGCTACATCCTCGGCGGCCTGGAAAGCCATGATGACGTCTGCGCCGAAATCGCCCTCGGTTCGGGCTGCCCCGTGGTCTCGGTCGACTATCGGCTGTGCCCGGAGCACCTGCATCCGGCGCCGATCGAGGACTGCATCGCCGCCACGCGCGCGGCGCTGACGGCCGGGCCGGTGATCGTCGCCGGCGACAGCGCTGGCGGCAACTACGCCGGCGTCGTCGCGCAGGTGCTGCGCGGGGCCGATATCCGCGGCCAGGTACTGATCTATCCGAGCCTCGGCGGTGTGGAACTGGGCCTCGAATCCTACACCGAATGCGCCGAGGCGCCGATGCTGGCCACGCGCGACATACTCTACTACCGCAACATCCGCACCGGCGGCGATCCGCCGATGGATGACCTTACCTTCTACCCGCTGCGCGCCACCGACTTTTCCGGCATTCCCCGCTGCTTCATCTCGGCCGCCGGAGTGGATCCGCTGCGCGACGACGGAGTGGAATACGACCGCCTGCTGGTCGGCGCCGGGGTCGAGGCCTACTGCGTGGTCGAGCCTCAACTGCCCCACGGCCACCTGCGCGCCCGCCACATGTCGCATCGGGCCGCCGAGGCCTTCAACCGCATTGTCGAGGCGATTGCCGACTTCGCGTCGCGGTAGGTCATCCCGCCAATAATGGGCGCGCGCCGCAGGCCTGCCTGCTGCCCTACCGCTCGGTGAACTTGAACTCGATCCTACGGTTCCTGGCCAGCGACTCGGGCGAGTCGCCGGTGTCGATCGGCTGGAACTCGGCGAAGCCGATCGCGGCGAGGCGGTTCGGGGGCACGCCCTCGCGCTCGACCAGGAATTTCACCACCGACAGCGCACGGGCCTGCGACAGCTCCCAGTTGTCGGCATAGCGCGCGCGGCTGCCGACCGGGATCTTGTCGGTATGGCCATCGACGCGCAGGATCCAGTTCAGGTCCGGCGGCATTTCGCCGACGATCTCGCGCAGAACCGCGCCCAGCTTCGACAGCTCCGACTGGCCGGCCGAGCCGAGATCGGCCGAGCCCGGCGCGAACAGCACCTCGGACTGGAACACGAAGCGGTCGCCGACCCGCTGGATATCCTGCCGCCCGCCCAGGACGTCGTCCATCTTCTCGAAGAACACCGAGCGGAAGCGGGCGAGCTCGCCCACCTTCTGCGCCAGCGCCGCATTCAGCCGCTCGCCGAGCTGCGCGATCTGGACCTGTGCCTCGCTGTCGCGCCGCTCGGAATCGTCCAGCAGCGCCTGCAGCCCGCCGATCTGTTCGCGCAGCTCCCTGACCTGGGCGTTCAGCAGGGCCACCTGCTTCTGCTCCTCGACGGTCTGGGCCCGGGCCTTGGAAAGCTGGTCCATGGCCAGCTTGCGCAGCGCCGCCTCGCGATCGACCGCCGCGCCGCCATCCTTGATCTGGCCCTGGAGCGATTTCTTCGCCTCCTCGGCCGCGGCCAGCAGGATCAGGGTGCGCTCGGCCTCCTTGCGGGCCTGCTCCAGCGACAGGGTCATCGCGTCGAGTTCGGCCTCGCTGCTCGCCAGTTTCTGGCGCAGCGCCTCGGCGGCGGCGGCCTCGGCGAGCCGCGCCTCCTCCTCGGCGGTCAGGGCCGAGCCGGTCTCGTCGAGCTGCTTCAGCGCCGCCAGCCGCAGCATTTCGGCCTCCTGGCGCTGCTCCTCCAGCGTCAGGTTCCGGCTTTCCAGCTCGGCTTGCAGCCTGGCCCACTCGTCCTTGTCCGACCGGAGCTGCGCCAGCAGGGCCAGCGCATTGGCCTTGTCGGCCTCGAGCGCGGCGAATTCCGAATCCCGCTCGGCCTCCTTCTGCCGCAGATCGGCGAGCATCGCCTCGATCGCGTCGCGCCGGGCGGCGGCAAGGCGCGCCGCCTCGGTGGCGGCATCCATCTCGCTGCGCGAGCTGGCCAGCGCCGCCGTCAGCGCCTCGCGCTCGGAGATGCTGCTGGCCAGCGACTCCTCCAAGTCGTCGGCCCGCGCAACGGCGGTGTCGCGCGCCTTGATCATCGCCGCCAGGGCCGCGTTCAGCCGGTCGGTCTCGGACCGCTGGGTGGCCAGGGTGGACTGCAGCGTGCCCATCTCGCTCTCCAGCGCGGCCGTCTTGTCGCGCTCCAGCGCCAGGACATTGGCCATCCCGGCAAGCTGGCGGGTCAGGTCGTCCAGCTCCTTGTTCGCGCCGGTCAGTTTCTCGTGCATGGTGAACTGGATGATCATGAAGATCGACAGCACGAACATCAGGATCAGCAGCAGCGCAGTCATCGCGTCGACGAAACCCGGCCAGGTATTCGTCTCGCCGCGCCCTCCGGATCGGCGGCTGAGCGCCATTACTTGGCTCCCGGCGGACGGGTGCGGGCGTCGATCAGGTTGATCAGCGCCCGGATCTCGGCCCTGAGTGCGGCGGTCGACTCGCGCCGCCCGGTCGCCAGGTCATTGGCGATCTCGCGCAGGTGATTGTCCAGGCTCTGCAGATGCGCCCTGGTCTCGGCGTCGCCGCCGCGGGCCGCGCGGGCGCCGCCGGCCTGCGCGGCGGCCTGCTGCGCCGCCGCCACCGCCTCGTTGGACAGCTCGATCCGCTTCAGCACGGTCAGCGTGGCATGGTCGCGGCCCGTCTGCATTTCGCGGGCCTCGCGCATCTCGTGCACCAGCTGCGCCAGCTGCGTGTGCTCCTTCTCGATCAGCTTGGCCATCTCGGCCACCACATCGGCGACCCGGCCAAGCCGCGTCTCCGAAGCGATCCGCGCCTCCTCGGCCTTCTTCGCGAAGCTGGTGGTCATCTCCAGCCCCTCGTCGACCCGCTCGAGCAGCGCCACGAGGCTGCCCTCGGGGCCCTCGCCCTCCGAGATCAGACCGAGACGGGTGAACCCCGACAGCCACTCCTCCAGCTCGCGGTAGAACCGGTTCTGGCCATGGCTGGCAAACAGCTCCAGAAGTCCGACGATCAGCGAGCCGGCAAGACCCAGCAGCGACGAGGCGAAGGCCGTTCCCATACCGCCCAGCTGGTCGTCCAGCCCGGCCATCAGCTTCTCGAACACGTCGACCTGCGAGGTCTGGCCTTCCTGCGGGGCCAGCGAGCGGATCGTGTCGACAACCGCCGGAACCGTCACCGAAAGGCCCCAGAACGTGCCGAGCAGGCCCAGGAAGATCAGCAAGCTGGTGATGTAGCGCGTGATGTCGCGCATCTCGTCCAGCCGGTCGGCAATCGAATCCAGGATCGAGCGCGTCGAGGAGGTGGCCATCCGCTTCTGGATCTGGCCGTCGCGCATCATCGGCGCCATTGCAGCCAGCAGCCGTGGCGGCTTGACGAATTCGTGGCCCTTGTTCCCGGCCTGGAGATTCTTGATCCAGTTGGTCGCGACAATCAGCTGCGCCACCTGCCAAAAGGTCGCCGACGCGCCAAGGACGAAAACGCCGAGGATCACCCCGTTCAAGTAGATATTCGCCTGGAAGACCGTACTGATCTGGCGGCCGAGAAGTGTCGAGCCGATGGCGGCCAACGCCAGCACGGCCAGCATGATGACGATCTGCCGGAACGGCTGGGTGAATTCTACCTGATGGCCGTCTTTCTTACTCATCAGCCCACCTCGCTAAGGGATGGCGCCAAGATTATGCGGTTTTTCATTTTTTGCCAGCCGCAACTATGCATTCCCGGCAGAGTTCGGACGCAACCGAGTCAAATTGGCACCGCAGATTCCGCGAAATTGCCCCCCATGCGATCTTGCCGGCCAGATTACGCTCGCCGATGATGTGCCGACGGGGCCGCGCGTCGGCAGAACCCGGCACCCGCAACGAGAATGGAGGACCCCGATGCTGATCGGCTGCCCGAAGGAGATCAAGAACCAGGAATACCGCGTCGGCATGACCCCGGCCGCCGTCCGCGAGGCGGTCGCGCATGGCCACAGGGTCCTGATCGAGGCCGGCGCCGGCGTCGGCTCGGGTTTCCCGGACGCGGACTATTCGGCCGCCGGGGCCGAACTGACCGACGGACCGGCGCAGATCTTCGCCGAGGCCGAACTGGTGGTGAAGGTCAAGGAGCCGCAACCGGCCGAGCGCGCGCAACTGCACGAGGGGCAGGTGCTGTTCACCTATCTCCACCTGGCGCCGGACCCTGACCAGACCCATGACCTGCTCGGCTCCGGCGTCACCGCCATTGCCTACGAGACGGTGACCGACGCTCATGGCGGCCTGCCGCTGCTGGCGCCGATGTCCGAGGTGGCCGGGCGGCTGGCGCCGCAGGTCGGCGCATGGGCGCTGCAGAAGGCCAATGGCGGGCGCGGCGTGCTGCTGGGGGGCGTCCCGGGCGTCGGCCCGGCGGATGTGGTGATCATCGGCGGCGGGGTGGTGGGCACCTATGCCGCGCGGGTGGCTGCCGGGATGGGGGCCAACGTGACCGTGCTCGACCGCTCCATTGCCCGGATGCGGTATCTGGACGATACCTTCGGCGGCCAGTTCACCACCCGCTACGCCTCGCAGGCGGCGACCGAAGAGGCGGTATCGTGGGCCGATCTGGTGGTTGGCGCGGTGCTGATCCCCGGCGCCGCGGCGCCGAAGCTGGTGACCCGCCAGCAGCTCAAGGGCATGAAGCCCGGCGCCGCAATCGTCGACGTGGCGATCGACCAAGGCGGCTGCTTCGAGACCTCGCGGGCCACCACCCATGACGATCCGATCTACACCGTCGACGGCATCGTGCATTACTGCGTCGCCAACATGCCGGGCGCGGTGGCGCGGTCGTCGACCATCGCGCTCGGCAATGCCACCCTGCCCTTCACGTTACAACTGGCCGACAAGGGCTGGCGCGAGGCCAGCCGCGACGACCCGCATCTGCTGGCGGGTCTGAACACCCATGCGGGCAAGCTGACCAATTTCGCCGTGGGCCAGGCGCTGGCGATGGATGTCCACTCGCCTAAGCTGGCGCTGAACATGTGAGGATGGAATGGAACAGGCAGTCCCGACGGTCCATGTGGACAACGAGCATGTGCGCGTCACCGAGTGGCGCTTCGCGCCGGGCGCCGCCACCGGCTGGCACCGGCACGAGTTCGACTACGTGATCACGCCGGTGATCGGCGGCGCGGTCGAGATCGAGGGGCCGGGCGGCGGCCGGACGCCCTTCGTGATGGAACCGGGCAAGTCCTACTTCCGCGAGGCGGGGGTCGAGCACGACGTGATCAACGGGCCGGGGGGCGAGCTGCGCTTCGTCGAGGTCGAGTTGAAGGGGCGGCCCGGGTAGCCGGGCGGCCTCAGCCGATCAGCACCTTCCGGAAGCCGTCATAGATCTGGGCGTTGGCGCAGACCAGGTTGCCGGTCTCCATCGGGTCGCCCTCGGTCAGCGAGCCGAACATGCCGCCCGCCTCGCGCAGGATGCACAGCCCCGCCGCGATGTCCCAGGAATGCAAGCCGCGCTCCCAGAACCCGTCGTAGCGCCCGGCGGCCACATAGGCGATGTCCAGCGCCGCGGCGCCCCAGCGGCGCAGGCCGGCGCAGCGCGGCATCAGCCGCGAGATCTCGCCCAGGTTAGCGGGCAGGTCGGGGCTGGCGCCCCAGGGCACGCCGGTGGCGAAGATCATCTCGGACATCTCACGCCGGCCCGAGACGCGGATGCGGCGGTCGTTCAGCCAGGCGCCCTGGCCCTTCTCGGCGACGAAGATCTCGTCCTTGCAGGGGTCGAGGATCACGCCGGCGACCATCTCGCCCTTGTGCTCGAGCCCGATCGAGATGCACCAGTGCGGCAGGCCGTGCAGGAAGTTGGTGGTGCCGTCCAGCGGATCGACGATCCAGCGCCTTGTGGGGTCGGTGCCGGGGACCGGCTCGCTCTCCTCGCCGACCCAGCCGTAGTTGGGCCGGGCCTCCATCAGCTCCGCGCGGATGGTCTGCTCGGCCTTGCGGTCGGCGTTCGAGACGAAGTCGCCCGGGCCCTTGATGCTGACCTGCAGGTTCTCGACCTCGCCGAAGTCGCGGACCAGGCGGCGGGCGGCCTTGCGGGCCGCCTTGATCATGATGTTGATGTTGGCGGAGGCGGCGACCACGGGCGTCAGGCCCGCTCGACGTATTCGCCGGTCTCGGTCGAGACCACGATGTCGGTGTCGTTGCCGACGAAAGGCGGCACCATCGTCTTGACGCCGTTGTCCAGCAGCGCCGGCTTGAACGAGTTGGCGGCGGTCTGGCCCTTGACCACCGGCTCGGTCTCGACGATGCGGCAGGTGACCTTGTCGGGCAGGGTGACGCTGAGGGCCTCGGACTCGTAGTACTCGATGGTGACCGTCATGCCGTCCTGCAGGAAGGGACGGCGGTCGCCGAGGAGGTCGGCGGGCAGCTCGATCTGCTCGAAGGTCTCGGAGTCCATGAACACCAGCATGCCGTCGGTCTCGTAGAGGAACTGCTGGTCCTTCTGGTCGAGGCGGACGCGCTCGACCTTGTCGGCCGAGCGGAATCGCTCGTTCAGCTTGGTGCCGTTGCGCAGGTTCTTCAGCTCGACCTGGGCGAAGGCGCCGCCCTTGCCGGGCTTCACATGGGCGGTCTTCACCGCCACCCACAGCCCGCCATCATGCTCGATGACATTGCCGGGACGAATTTCATTGCCGTTGATCTTGGCCATTTTGGGCACCTTTGGGTGGAGTGTGGCCGCTCTATAGCCGGGGCGGGGCGGCGAGGCAAGATGGACCGCCCCGCGCGCGGGCAGAGGGGGCTCTCACGGGCTTCTCACGATGAGAAGGGTGTCAAGATATTGATTTTGTTGAATATTCCAAAAATGGGGGTGTGAGAG
>DATHZU010000308.1:0-10166 GCA_035458445.1 Thermohalobaculum sp.
CCGGCCTGACTGACGATGGCGCTACCTTAGTTGACCGTGCGCTTTCGGGAGATTTACCGATGCTCGCGATCAACCCGCTTAGCTCAGAAAGCGAAAAATCTGAGCAGCGTGGATTCGCGATGCTGTGCAAAGGTATCTTCGGAATGTTCAGGAATCCGCTTGCACATGCACCAAGAATTTCTTGGAAAATGTCAAAAAATGATGCGGAAGATTTGATGTCAATACTATCGCTGGCGCATAGACGCCTTGATTTCTCGACGATGCCGCCGAGAGCATAAATAGATAATAAAAATAGCGAAAAATTGACAATTACAATTGCCACCACCTTGGAACGCCCCCTACCCCTCCCCAATCACCCGCATCACCTCCGTATGGTCCGCCGCCGCGCCCAGCCGGTCGACCGCCTCGGCGTAGAGCTTCGCGCAGTCCGCCAGCCCCTTGGCCTGCACGCCTAAGTCGCCCGCCAGCGCGGCGGCCAGCGACAGGTCCTTGGCCATCAGGCCCATGGTGAAGCCCGAGGCGAACTTGCCGTTGTTCACCTGCTGCTTCAGCTTCACCTCGGTGGCGTTGTTCTTGCCCGTCGAGACGTTGAACACATCCGCCATCACGTCCGGGTCCAGCCCGAAGCGCTTGCCGATCGTGACCGCCTCGCAGGCCGCCGCCAGGCCCGAGGCTGACAGGTAGTTGTTCAGCACCTTCATCGCGTGGCCCGAGCCGAGCGCACCGGTGCGGTAGACCGTGCCCATGGCGGCCAGCGCCGGCTCGATCCGGTCGATCACCCCCGCCTCGCCCCCCGCAATGATGGTGAGCTTGCCCAGTTCCGCCCGCCAGACGCCGCCCGAGACCGGGGCGTCGACCATGTGGATGCCGGTCGCGGCGATCTCGGCCCAGAGCCCGGTGGTCTCGAGCGGGTAGGAGGTGCTCATGTCGGCCAGCACCGCGCCCTTCTCCATGGCCTGCGCCAGGCCGCCCTGCCCCGTGACCGCCGCGCGCACCGCCTTGCCGTCCGGCAGCATGGTGATCACCAGCCCGGCGCCCGCCGCCGCCTCGGCCGGGCTGCCCGCCACGGTGACGCCCTCGCGCCCGGCGAAGGGGGCGGTGGCGGCGGGGTTGAGGTCGTAGATGCGCACCGGCCAGCCGGCGCCCGCCAGGCAGGCGACCATCGGCGCCCCCATCTTGCCGATCCCGACGAACCCGACCGTGAACTTCCCGCCCATGCTGCAATCCTCCATCACGCTGGCGATTTCATCTAAGCCCGGATGGAGCCGCGCGCCAGCGCCGTGATAGAAGCATCGCCGACCTGATAGACGCGCGCTGACCGGTTGCGGCCGTCATTCCCGCGCAGGCGGGAATCTCTCGACGGAGTGTCACGGGATCCCCGCCTGCGCGGGGATGACGGAGCGAAACGGCGGCATTCCGAAGGACCCCCATGGAGCTGATCTGGATCCCCATCGCGATCCTTGCCGCGCTGATGCAGGCGGTGCGCACGGCGGCGCAGAAATCCCTGAACACCAGACTCTCGACCTGGATGACCACCTATGTGCGCTCGCTGTTTGCGCTGCCTTTCTCGGTGGTCTACCTCTGGATCGTGATGCGCCACGAGGGGCTGGGCTGGCCCGAGCTGACCTGGACCTATCTCGGCAACTGTTTCGCCGCGGCGGCGGTGCAGGTGATCGCCACCTACCTGCTGATCTGGCTGTTCCAGCTGAGGAACTTCGCCATCGGCACCATGCTGTCGAAGACCGACGTGATGCAGACGGCGATCATCGGCTCGCTGCTGTTCTCGGAGGCGATCGATGCGCTGGGCTGGGTCGCCATCCTGCTGACCATCGCCGGGGTGATCGCGGTGTCGGTGGGGCGCGTCGGGCTGGGGCGGCTGGGGACGGGCGAGATCACGCTGGCGCAGGCGGTGTTCTCGAAGGCGACGGCGGTCGGGCTGGCGACCGGGTTCTTCTTCTCCATGTCCTACCTGTTCCTGCGCGAGGCGAGCCTGGGGCTCGGCGAGGGCGGGTTCCTGTACCGTGCCGCCTGGACGGTGGTGGTGGTGGCGGCGATGCAGGTGGTCGTCGTCGGCGCCGGGCTGGCGGCGACCGAGCCCGGCAGCTTCCGCCAGATGGGCGGGGCGCTGGGGCCCTGCGCTTTCATCGGGCTCACCAGCGCCGTCGGCTCGGTCGGCTGGTTCACCGCGATGACGCTGGAGAACGCCTCCTATGTGAAGGCGGTCGGCCAGGTCGAGGTGATCTTCACGCTGACGATCTCGGCACTGTATTTCAAGGAGCGGATCAACCGCTTGGAATTGCTGGGGATCGCAGTCATTGTGGCGGGCGTTCTGCTGTTCCTGCTGTGAGGAGAGATGACCGAGTTCGACCTGACCCGACGCGAGACCTATCGCCACTGGACCCCGGTGACGATCCGCTATTCCGACCAGGATTCGATGGCGCATGTGAACAACTGCGCCTTCGCGACCTATGTGGAGGCGGCGCGCACCGCCTTCATCTACGAACTGATCCAGAAGGGCGGCATCGAGGGGGTGGAGTTCATCCTGGCCCGGCTGGTGATCGATTACCTGCGCGAGCTGCACTATCCAGGGAAGGTCGAGGTGGGCGCACGGCTGATCCGCGTCGGCACCAAGTCGATCACCACCGGCTACGGCGTCTTCAAGGACGGGGTCTGTTACGCCACGGCGGAAAGCGTCAACGTGTTCTACGACATGGCGACGCGCAGGACGCGGATGCCGCCGGACAGCCTGCGCGCGGTGCTGATGGCGGAACTGGCCGGGTAGCTCCCATACCCCCTCCCCCATCCCTTCCCCCGGCGGGGAGAGGGGAGGCAAGTTGCGGATATGCCGGGACTACTGCGCCGCCAGCTCGGTCCGGCGCAGCGCGGCGGCGGGGATGCCGAATTCCTTGCGGAACTGGAAGAACTCCTTCTCGGTCATCTCGACCGCGATCTCGGCGCCCTCCTCGCTGTCGCTGCGGTGCTTGACCTCGCCATGGCTGTAAAGCCAGGCGGCCGCCCGGCCCTGGCCGTGGCCGAGATTCAGCGTGAAGACCATCCGGCGCGGGAACAGCCGGGCCTCGATCTCGGCCAGAAGTGCATCGCAGCCCTCGCCGGTGACCGCCGAGCCGGCGACGATGCCCGATCCGCGGCCTGCGGCGTTGCGCACGGCCTGTTGTGCTTCCGGCTCCAGCAGGTCGATCTTGTTCCTGAGTTCGACCATGCTCTCCAGCCGCCCGGGCGCGACGCCGAGATCGGTCAGCACCCCCAGCACATCGCGGTTCTGTTCGGCCGTTCGCGGATGGGCGATGTTGCGCACATGGACGATCAGGTCGGCCTCCAGCACCTCCTCCAGCGTGGCGCGGAAGGCAGCGACGAGTTGCGTCGGCAGATCCGAGATGAAGCCCACCGTATCCGAGAGGATCGCGGTGCGCCCCGAGGGCAGCGTGATCTGGCGCATGGTGGGGTCGAGGGTCGCGAACAGCATGTCCTCGGCCCTGACCTCGGCCTGGGTCAGGCGGTTGAAAAGCGTCGACTTTCCGGCATTGGTGTAGCCGACCAGCGCCACCACCGGATGCGGGATCTTCTTGCGCGCCGCCCGGTGCAGGCTCCGGGTGCGAACCACCTTCTCTAGCTGCCGCTTCAGCCGGACGATCTTCTCGTCCAGCACCCGGCGGTCGGCCTCGATCTGGGTCTCGCCGGGGCCGCCGATGAAGCCGGTGGCGCCGCGCTGGCGCTCGAGGTGGGTCCAGCTGCGGACCAGGCGGCTCTTCTGGTAGGTCAGGTGGGCGAGGTCCACCTGCATCACGCCCTCGCGGGTCTGGGCGCGCTCGCCGAAGATCTCGAGGATCAGGCCAGTGCGGTCCAGCACCTTGACCTTCCAGGCGCGCTCGAGATTGCGCTGCTGGACCGGGCTCAGCTCGCCGTTGACCACCACGACGTCGATCTCGCCCGCCGCCAGCTGCGTGGCGATCTCGTCAACCTTTCCCGAGCCGAACAGCGTCGCGGGGTTGACCTTGGGGACGGCGACGACGGCACTGCCGGCCAAATCGACATCGATGGCGCGCGCCAGCGCCCGCGCCTCGTCGAGCGCGTCGTCGGGATCGGGCGCGTTCGGCGTCCTTAGGGCGGGGTGGAGCAGATGGACGCGGGTCGTCAATCGGTTCCCCGCCGCTCAGCGATCATGCGTCCTCGCCGCCGTCATAGAGGCTGAAGGGCTGCGACGGCATCACCGTCGAGATTGCGTGCTTGTAGACGAGCTGGGATTGCCCGTCGCGGCGCAGCAGAACGCAGAAATTGTCAAACCAGGTGATCACGCCCTGCAGCTTGACGCCGTTCACCAGGAACACGGTGACCGGGATCTTCTGCTTGCGGACATGGTTGAGAAAGGCGTCTTGGAGGTTTTGTCGAGCTTCGCCGGCCATTTTTTTCGCCTGTTTTTCGTTGTTTCGGGGTCAAGCTGGGGTGCTTGGCTCACCATTTCGACTGTGAGGCTTTGTGTAAAGCATTTCCAGCATTTTTGGCGCCCAATCGCAACCCGGACCAACTGTCCGGGTTGAAAAGGGATATCACAGCCAGAACTTCGATGCGCCCGACGATCATGGTCAAGCCGAGGATTGCGCGTTGCGATTCGGAGAGACGGGTGAAGTCGATCTGATCCGGGGTGACCAGAGCGAAGGCAGGCCCGGTGTTCGAGATCGACGACAAGGCCCCCACCAGCGCATGCTCGAAGGCGAGGCCCGAGACGGTCAGCGCGATCATCGACAGAAACACCGCCGCCGAGTAGAGCATGATGAACGCCCAGGCTAGGAAGGCGCCCTCGCGCAGAATGCCGCGCAGGCGTGCGCCGGTGCCCATGGCGCTGTTGGGCTGACTGATGCGTTCCAGTTCGCGATAGCCGTGGCGCAGCAGCGCGTAGGCGCGGATCAGCTTTATGCCGCCCGCCGTGGTCGCCGCCCCGCCGCCGATGGCGCAGAGACCGAGCAGGATCAGGCCGGGATTGTCCAGGCCGCTCCAGTCTCGCGCCGTGTGCCACGAGGCGCTTTCGAAGCCGGTGGTGGTCAGGAACGAGATGCCGGTGAAGATTGCGCCCCAGAGCGCCGGCAGGGCCGAGGAGACCCGGTCGCCCAGATCGATCGTCAGCACCCCGAACCAGTGGCGCAGGAACAGCGCCAGCGTTGCGGTCGCCACCAGCACCGCCATCAGCCGCAATTCCGGATCCCGCAGCCAGCGCAACGGTTCGCGCAGCCAGCGGCCGCGCGCATAGGTCAGCCGGGTCGCGGCCGCGACCATGAACAGCGCCGCCACGGCTTCGGCCGGAATGCTCGACACCTCGGCCAGGCCGTGCCCGTGGGGAGAGATGCCGCTGGTCGAGACGATGGCCATGGCATGCACCGCCGCGGAAAGACCGTCCTGCCCGAGCGCCGAAAACAGGAACGCCAGCACTGCGGTCATCACCGAATAGACCGGCAACACCGTGCGCAGGGCCCGGGCGAGCCGTACGCTGAGCCGCGCCACCGAGCCCTCGGCGAACAGGACCGGGGCCCCGGCGCCGGCGGCGCCCGAAGCGGTCACCTCGAACCCCCCCAGATTGCGCGGCGCCAGGATCGCGAAGGCCGCGATCAGGGTGAACAGCCCGCCGAACCACGCCACCATTCCGCGCCACAGGTGCAGCGCGCCCGGCACCTTGCCGGGTTCCTCGTAGATCGTGCCGCCGGTGGTGGTGAAGGCGCTGATCATCTCGAACCACGCCCCGCCAGGCCCGACGAAGGGCGTGCGCAGCCACAGCGGCGCGGCGGCGAAAGCCGGGACCAGCAACCAGCAGACCAGGAATTCGAGCAACTCGCCGCGCGCGGCGCCGGTCCGGCGATGGGTCGCCATCACGACCGACAACGCCGCGGCGGCGAAGCCGGTGAAGATCGCGCAATAGAGGAACCCGCGCGCACTGCGCCAGTCGTGATCGATCAGCGCGTAGACGGCCGGGATCACCATGCCCGCCGACAGTGCCACCAGGCACAGCGGAAAAAGGGGCAAACGGAGCGCTTTCATCGCCGCGCCGTCAGAAGAATTCCGGGCTCACCCGGAACATCTGCTCGACCTGGCGTACCGCTTCGCGCATCGCGAACATGACCATGGTGTCTCCCACCTGGATGACCGTGTCGCCTTGCGGCATCGTCAGCTTGCCCGCACTCATGACCGCGCCGATGAGCGACCCGGCCGGAAAGGTGATGTCGCGGATGCGCTTGCCCGCCACCGGCGAGGTTGCCATGACCTGGGCTTCGATCACCTCGCCCTCGCCGCCGCCCAGCGAGTAGACCGCGCGCACCCGCCCGCGCCGCACATGGCGCAGAATCGTCGAGACCGTGGTGGCGCGCGGATTGATCAGGGCGTTCAGACCCAGCGGCACGGCGATTCGCTCGAAGGTGGGATCGTTGGCCAGCGCAATCGAGATCGGGCACCCGAACTGCCCTGCCAGGGCACAGGACAGGAGGTTGGTGCGGTCATCGTTGGTCAGCGCCACGATGGCGTCGGCATCGGCGATCCCTGCCTCGCCGAGGATCTCCGCGCTCAGCGCATCGCCGTTCAGCACGATGGTGCGGTCCAGATGCTCGGCTGCGTACTCGGCGCGGCCGCGATCGCGTTCGATCATCTTGCAGCGCATGTGGGCCGAGGATTCGATGTGCCGAGCCACCCGCAGGCCGATATTGCCGGCACCGACCACCACGATCCGCTCGGCCTTCAGATTCTCGCGGCCGAAGATACCGAAGGCGCGGGGAACATCCTCGTGCGCGGCAATGAAGTAGACCTCGTCATCCGGGAACAACTGGTCGTCGCCATGGGTCACCCATACGCGCCCGCCCCGGCGCACCGCCACGACGATGCAACGCAAGGTCGAGAACAACTCGCTGAGCTGGCGCAGCGGCGTGTTGATCACCGGGCAGTCCTCGTCGAGCTTCAGCCCGACGAAATCCACCGCGCCGCCGAGGAAGGGCTCGATATCGAAGGCCGCCGTGGCCGAGAGCCTGCGCAGCGTCACCTTCGCCACCTCGGCTTCGGGCGAGATCACGACGTCGATGGGCATGTGGTCGCGGCGGAACAGGTCGCTCCACTCGGATTCCAGGTAGCTGTCGGTTCGGATGCGGGCGATCTTCGTCGGCACCTCGAAGACCGAATGGGCCACCTGGCAGGCCATCATGTTGACCTCGTCCATCGATGTGGCGGCGATCAGCATGTCCGTATCCCGGGCCCCGGCACGCGACAGCACGTCCGGGTGCGAGGCGAAGCCGACCACGCCCGTCACGTCGATTGCATCCGTCAACGCGCGCACAAGCTGGGGATTGCTGTCGATGACCGTGACCGCATTTCCCTCGCCGGCCAGATGCCGGGCGATCTGCGAGCCTACCTGGCCCGCACCGCAAACGATCACCTTCATTGCTTGCTCCGCAGGACCGCCAAGGCCGCTTCGGGGGTCTTCCCTGCCCCTTGGCCGCAGACTATGGGCGGGCAGGACCGCGAGGTCAATTCAGATCGTCCGCCAGCACCTCGGCCATGTCCTCGTCATCGGTGATCGCCATCCTGACGCCGCCGCGCGAGGTGGTGGTGACGCCGAGAATCTTCAGCTTGCGGTGCAGCGCCGAGCGCTCCATGCCCACGAAAGCCGCGGTCCGCGAGATGTTGCCGCCAAAGCGGTTGATCTGGGCGATGAGGTATTCGCGCTCGAACAGTTCGCGGGCCTCGCGCAGGGGCAACCCCGCCACCATCGTCATGATGCCGCCGATGCCGGCTTCGTCGGCGCCCGGATCGCCACCACCGGGCAGCTCGTCCGCGCTGATCTCGGCCGCATCACCGCCCAGGATCAGCACCTGCTCCATCAGGTTGCGCAGTTGCCGGACGTTGCCGGGCCACTTCCGGGTCTGCAGCGTGGCAGCGGCATCCTCGCCCAGCTGGCGGCGCGCCATGCCCTGCTCGCGCGAGAACAGGTCCAGGAAGTGGTGCGCCAGTTCGGGAATGTCCTCGCGCCGGCGATCCAGGGGCGGTACCTCGATCGGGACCACGTTCAGGCGGTGGTACAGATCCTCGCGGAACCGGCCTTCGCGAATCTCGTGCTGCAGGTCGCGGTTCGAAGCGCTGATCACCCGCACGTCGACCCGCACCGTGGCGCCGCCACCGAGCCGGGTGAACGCCTGGTCCACCAGCACCCGCAGGATCTTCGACTGGGTGCCGGGGGGCATGTCGCCGACCTCGTCGATGAACAGGGTCCCGCCATGGGCGCGCTCGAATACCCCGGCCTGGACCGATGCGCCCGGGGATTCGCGGCCGAACAGCACCTCCTCCATCCGCTCGGGCTCGATCGAGGCGGCGTTGACGACGACGAAGGGATTCGCCTTCCGGTCGGAATTGGCGTGGATGTAGCGTGCGGCGATCTCCTTGCCCGAGCCCGGCCCGCCGGTCAGCAACACCCGGCTTCCCCCCCGCGCCACGCGCTGCAGTTTGCCGCGCAGCCCGTTCATTGCCGCCGAGCCGCCGATCATCTCGAATTCCGAGGCCTCGGTGGCCCGCAGCCTGGCGTTCTCGCGGCGCAACCGGCTGGCCTCCAGGGCACGGCCGACGACCACCAGCAACTGGTTCATGTTGAAAGGCTTCTCGATGAAATCATAGGCCCCCTGCTGCACCGCTGCCACCGCGACCTCGATATTGCCGTGGCCGGAAATGATCACGATGGGGATGCCGGGGTTGTCGCGCTTGACGGATTTCAGGATCTCTATCCCGTCCATCCGGCTGCCCTGCAACCAGATGTCCAGGATGATCAGGTCGGGCGGCGCCGTCTCGATGGCGGCAAACGCGCTGTCGGCGTCATGGGCGGTGCGGGCCAAATGGCCCTCGTCGCTCAGCAGATCCGATATGATGTCGCGGATGTCCGCCTCGTCGTCGACAATCAGAATCTCAGCCATTTGCCCGTTCCCGCTCCTTTACGCCCCGACCACCCCGCGCCTGCCGATTCAACCCGGCAGGCTTCGGAAGCCTCAGCATCACCATCGCGCCGTCCAGTCCGCTTGCCGACGGGGCGTCGCCCAGCGTCAGTTCGCCGCCATGCTGCTCGATAATCTTCTTTACAATCGCCAGCCCCAGCCCGGTCCCCTTCTTGCGGGTCGTCACATAGGGATCGGTCAGCCGGTCCCGGCCCTCCTTCGGCAGGCCGATGCCGTTATCGGTGATCGCGACCCGGTTGGATCGCTCGCCGACGGTCAGGGCGACGTGGATCCGGCCAGCCGGCGCCGCCTCTCCCTCGGCCTCGTGCCGCCCGTCAATGGCGTCGGCCGCGTTCTGCAGCAGATTGGTCAGACACTGGCCCAGAAGGCCGCGGTCGCAGCTGACCGGAACCGGGCCCTCCGGAAGCACGACTTCGTAGCCGATATCGCCGCGCGCTTCCCGCTGCAGCAGGACCGAATCGTTCAGCAAAGCGGCCAGATCCTCGTCGGCGGTTACCGGTTCGGGCATCCTGGCGAACCGTGAGAACTCGTCGACCATGCGCCTTATGTCGGCGGCCTGGCGGGTAATCACGTCCAGAATCTTCTCGAAGCCCGGACCGTCCTCGCCAAGCCGGCCGGCAAACTTTCGCCGCATCCGGTCGGCGGAAAGCTGGATCGGGGTCAGCGGGTTCTTGATCTCGTGCGCGATGCGCCGCGCCACGTCGCCCCAGGCCGCCATCCGCTGCGCCGAAGCCAGCGCGGTGATGTCGTCGAAGGTCAGCACGTGACCCTCGTCCGGCGCGTCGGTCGACTTCGGCGCGACCCGCCCCAGGAACTCGCGCGGCTCGCCGCCCAGAGAATCCCGCACCGCGTCCCGGGCAATCCCCGAGGGCGCCTTGCGCGCCGCCGCAACCAGTGGCGCGAAATGCGGCGCCACCGCCTCCAGCGGCTTGCCCATGGTGCTTGCCGGGTCGATGTCCAGCATGTCGGCGGCAGCCTGGTTGACCAGGTCCACGCGACCCTGCCCGTCGAGCCCGATCACCCCTGCGGTGACGCCTGACAGCACCGCCTCGATGAAATGACGGCGAATCTCGGACTCCTCCTTGGCCGAGACTAGGTCGTCGCGCTGGTCCTTGAGCTGCAGGGCCATCCGGTTGAAGACCCGGCTCAGCGTGGCGATCTCGTCATTGCCGCGCGGCT
>DATHZU010000309.1:0-2981 GCA_035458445.1 Thermohalobaculum sp.
CCCGGGCCAGCACATCGACAAGGGCATTGCCGATGCCCACCACGTCCAGACGGTCGCTCATGCGGTCTTTTCCTCGAATTGACAGATGTCGCTGATCGGGCAGTCGCCGCATTGCGGCTTGCGCGCGGTGCAGGTGTAGCGGCCGTGCAGGATCAGCCAGTGATGCGCCTTCAGCGCGTATTCCGCCGGCACGTTGTCCTCGATGGCGCGCTCCACCGCCACCACGTCCTTGCCGGGCGCGATCCCGGTCCGGTTGCCGACCCGGAAGATATGGGTGTCGACCGCCTGTGCCGGATGGTGCCACCACATGTTCAACACCACGTTTGCGGTCTTGCGGCCAACCCCCGGCAGCGAGGCCAGTGCAGCGCGCGAGGACGGCACCTCGCCGCCATAGTCCTCGACCAGGATGCGGCTGAGGCGCATCACGTTCTTCGCCTTGTTGCGGAACAGACCGATGGTGCGGATATGCCCGATCAGCCCTTCCTCGCCAAGGTCCAGCATCTTCTGCGGCGTGTCGACCTCGGCGAACAGCGGGCGCGTGGCCTTGTTCACGCCCTTGTCGGTGGCCTGGGCGCTCAGCGCCACGGCGACCAGCAGGGTATAGGCGTTCACATGCTCCAGCTCGCCCTTCGGGTCGGGGCGCAGCTCCGCCATGCGGCGGAAGCATTCCTTGATTTCGTGATAGCCGAGTTGCTGGGTCATGGTCCCGGCGACAATGCACAGCGCGTTCGATTCGGCAATATCAGCCGCCAGATGCGCGAGAATCGACAAAAAGTGTCGCAAACAGGCGCGTCACTCGGTTCCTCCAGGTGCGTTGTGCAAAGAAAAGCTAACGAGACAGACAGGGAAGCGCGAGTGTGCTCAAAAGCCACCGCCTGAGAGCCACGCGGCAAATGCCGCAGGTCGCGGTGTCGCTGCACATTCACTCCCCGCCAAACGTTGAAAGGAGGGAATTGTGTATTCACTAATAATGGCACCGGTCGACCTCGGGCATATCGAGCGCCAGGGCAAGGCGCTCGCCACAGCGGCCGATCTGGCGAAGCACTACGGCATCCCCGTCGTCTACGTCGGCGTCACCACCGAGACGCCCGGCCCCATCGCCCACACTCCGGCCGAATATGCCGCAAAGCTGGAGGCCTTCGCCGCCGAGCAGGCGGCCATCCACGGACACGATGCGTCGGCCAATGCCTATGTCAGCCACGACCTGACGATCGACCTCGACGACAAGTTGCTGCAGGCGGTCGGCGACACCGGGTCGGACCTGGTCGTCATGGCCTCTCACGCACCGGACGTCATCGATTACATCTGGCCGTCAAATGGCGGCAATATCGCCGCGCATTCTGACGCCTCGATCCTCTTGGTGCGCTGACGAGCCTTGCCGGCGACCCGCACTGCGCGACAGACCAGAAAAACGGGGAAGACATTATGAGCGAAGAAATCACACCGGGCATCCCGACGCCCGACGGCCCAGCAGCCATGATCGACACCGATTACGAGATCGGCCAGCACAACATCCAGCCGCAGCTCGGGCCTTTCGGGCTCGACATCCACAACCCCGTCTTCGTGGTCTCGGGGTTGACGATCATTGCCTTCGTGCTGGTGACGCTGGCCTTCCAGGACAGTGTCGGGCCGCTTTACGGCGACCTGAGGGTGTTCCTGACCGAGACCTTCGACTGGTTCTTCATCGGCGCCGCGAACATCTTCGTGCTGCTGTGCCTGTTCCTGATCGTCTCGCCTTACGGCAAGGTCAGGATCGGCGGCCGCGACGCCAAGCCGGACTATTCCTATTCGGGCTGGTTCGCGATGCTGTTCGCCGCCGGCATGGGCATCGGCCTGATGTTCTTCGGCGTCTCCGAGCCGATCTCGCATTACTCGTCCTCGGTTGCCGAGGGTGCGGGCGGACCCGATAGCTGGGCCCCCCTGGCCGGCGCGGCCGGAGACGAGGCCGGCGCGCGGCGCCTGGGCATGGCGGCGACGATCTTCCACTGGGGGCTGCACCCCTGGGCGATCTACGCCATCGTCGCGCTGTCGCTGGCGATCTTCACCTACAACAAGGGCCTGCCGCTGACCGTTCGCTCGATCCTCTACCCTGTGTTCGGCGAGAAGGTGTGGGGCTGGCCGGGCCACATCATCGACATCATCGCGGTCTTCGCGACGCTATTCGGGCTGGCGACGTCCTTGGGTTTCGGCGCCGAGCAGGCCAATGCCGGGCTGGAGTTCCTGTTCGGGATTCCGGTCACCGACGCCTCGAAGGTGATCCTGATCGTCGCCATCACCGGGGTCGCTCTGCTGTCGGTGCTGGCGGGGCTGGACGCCGGCGTGAAACGGCTGTCGGAAATCAACATGGTGCTGGCGGCGCTGCTGCTGCTGTTCGTCATCGTCGTCGGGCCGACGATGGGCATCCTGACCGGCTTCTTCGGCAATCTGGCAGCCTATGTGGAGTACCTGCCGGCGCTGTCGAACCCGTTGGGCCGCGAGGACGCCAACTTCGCCGCCGGATGGACCGCCTTCTACTGGGCCTGGTGGATATCCTGGTCGCCCTTCGTCGGCATGTTCATCGCCCGGGTCAGCCGGGGCCGCACGGTGCGCGAGTTCATCGTCTGCGTGCTGCTGATCCCCTCGACGGTGTCGGTGCTGTGGATGACCGCCTTCGGCGGCACCGCGATCACCCAGATCGTCGACCAGGGACTGACCGGGGTCGCCAACGCGGCGCTGGAGCTGAAGCTGTTCGTGATGCTCGAGGCCCTGCCGCTGACGGCGATCACCTCGTTCATCGGCATCGTGCTGGTGATCGTGTTCTTCACCACCTCGTCGGACTCGGGCTCGCTGGTGATCGACACCATCACCGCCGGCGGCAAGACCGACGCGCCGGTCAGCCAGCGGGTGTTCTGGTGCTCGTTCGAGGGGCTGGTGGCGATCGCGCTCCTGCTGGGCGGCGGCCTCGGCTCGCTGCAGGCGATGGCGGTCTCCACGGGCTTTCC
>DATHZU010000310.1:0-12924 GCA_035458445.1 Thermohalobaculum sp.
TGAACATCTCACTCCACTCTTTGACGTCATCGATTCCAAACTGCTCCGTATACCCGAGCGTGTCAAACCGAGCCGCGAGCGCCAACGCGCGTTGCCGTACGGGTCATCCGTGCGGCCTGAGCCTCCGGCACCAGGCAGCAGCCGAGGCTGGCCGCGATGCCCGGCACCATCCGGGCCAGCTCCTTCGGCCCGGCGGCGTGTTGACGACCGAGACGGGGGCCGCGCATCCTTGCTAGGCTTTCACGATGACAGCGGCACAGGTACCCAGCCCATGGACAGACGCACGCTAATCCGGTCGGGCCTCGGCGCGTTCGGCGCCGCCGGGCTCGGCCTGACCGGAATGATCGCGGCGCCTCGCATCGGCCACGCGCTGCAGCCGGTGGCAACCGCGCCGATGGAAATGCCGCCGGTCACAGCGGTATTTGCCTCGGCGATCCGTGCCGACACCGGCGCCGAGCTGTACCGCAAGGCCCACGCGACCCAGACCCGGTTCCCCGCCAGCCTGGTCAAGCTGGCGACGGCCCTGGTCGTCTACCGCCGAAAGCGCCAGGTCCTGCGAACCGGCACGCTGACCGTGCAGGAGCAGGACATTCCCTCCGGCCAGACCAATGCCGGATACAAGCCCGGCGACATCGTCACTTGGGAAGCCGCGCTGCATGGGCTGTTGATGGCATCCGCAGGCGACGCCGCCGAGGCGATGGCCCGGGTGATCGGCACCGAAATCCACCGCGAGAGCGGCGAGGGCACGACCGGGCGCCAGCGCTTCATCGAGGAGATGAACGCGGTGGCATGGTCGCTGGGGCTGCTCGACTCGACCTTTGGCAGCCCCACCGGCGTGGTTCAGATCAGCACCTCGACAGCCTCCGACATCGCCCGGCTGGCCAGGGCAGCCTGGAGCGTTCCCCTGCTGGAACAGATTTCGGGAAAGCCGTCCTACACCATGCGGGTCGAGGGGCCGAATGCGCGATCCTATCCGATCCATCACAGCTCGAAGGTCATCAACGGCCCGGTCATCGCTCCCAGCGGGATCGGCATCGCAGGCGTGGTCGCCGCGAAGACAGGCACCAGCGGAAGCGGGGCCGACAACGAGGTCGTCAAATGGATGTCGCCAGCCGGGCGGCCGGTCATTCTCTGCGTGATAGACAGTGACAGCGACTACGGCGGCTATCTCGACGTGACCGGCACGCTGATGCAGCTGCCGCAGGATTTCCGGGACCTCGAGAGCGTGGAGGAGAAACACGACCCCCATTTTTCCAACGTGGCACTGCTGTCCGGCGCCGATGACGGGTTTCGCGACGAAGGTCCGGCAGCAAATTCGTTGCACGCGGCGGGCGGTGTCGATTTCTCGACCGTGCGACCTTTGGCGGGCCGCGCGAGCTATCTTTTCGATGGCATCGACGGCCATCTCCGGGTCGACGGTCCCGGCGATCTTGCGCTCGGAAACGACGGCGGTGATTTCACCATCGAACTCGATTTCTCGCCGGACGGTCCGTCGCTGGGAATTTGCACATTGCTGTCCAAATTCGATCGCGCCCTGAACAGCCGGGAGTACGAAATCTCATACGATCCCGCTGGCGGCATCATCGCCTTCCTCGTTTCGACGGATGGCCGGGAAGAACGCTCGGTCGGGGTTCCGGTGGGGAAAGGGTCGTTCTGGTCCGGGGGGCGGCGGTCGCTTCTGGTACAGCGGCGCGGGGGGCGCCTGGAAATGTTCATCAACCATGACCGCGTGCAAGGAGATGTGGTGCCTGGCTCTCTATATTCCGGCAGCGCGCCCCTGCTGATCGGCTGCGGCCAGGAGAGCGGCAAACCATTTCGGCATTTCATGGGGCGGATCGACGAGGTCCGGATAACACGTGGCGTCGCTCGGGCTGGCGATACCCCGCGGATGGCATCGTACAGCGGTCGGTTTCCGCGGACTGCGTGAGGCATGAAGGAACTCAGCATAAAAAAACGGCCGGACCTATTGTTGCCCGATCGATTCCGGAAATGCCGTTCTTGCGTCAATTTGCGTCCGGAAACTTGAATGCCCCCTGCCGGCGCGCCATGCGGCGCCGCTGATCTATCTTTACGCCGATTCCTCGGGTATAATCGGCCGAGCGTTGATCATCCGGCAAACAAGAGGTTGGCAGCGCGAGGCATGATCGGACAAGAGCAGCCAGGCCGATGTTTCTAGAAGACACCTTCGCCAGAGGGGCCAGCAAGCTGTTGGCATTCGGCGAACCTGGCAACAGGTTGTTTTGGCTGTACCTTCTCTCATCGCTGCTACTTGCCATCCTGGCTTACTTTCTGTTTCGCGGAAAGACCGACCCGGACGACCGGCCGGATGGCATAGATGCCGGAATGTTTCACTACATATTTGATCCAAAAGTTTTTTTCCATAAATCTGCCATCCAAGACTACTTCTACTTCGTAATAAATGCATTCATATACTATGGCCTGATTTCTCAAGTACTGATCAGCCAGCAGTTTATTTACAAGATAATCATGTTCACTTTGGTCAAGATCTTCGGCGCGCCGGAGACCGCGTTCTTTGCAGTAACGCCTCTGACTGTGGCATTCTACACGATCTTCGTCGTCCTGGTCTTCGATTTTGCGGGCTTCCTAGCTCACTTTCTGATGCACCGGGTGCCGGTGCTCTGGCAATTTCACCAGGTCCACCACTCGGCGGAGGTCCTGACGCCGATCACCGTGGCGCGGCTGCATCCGGTCGATATGTTCATCACCGGGCTCACCCTGACGATTTTCGGAACCTTCGCGATCGCGATTTTCGCTTATCTGACGGGCGACATAATCTCGCCGTACCGGATCATGGGCGTGAATGTCATCGTGTTTGCGATCTTTCTGATTGGCTACAATCTCCGCCATTCGCATGTCTGGCTGAATTTCCCCCGCTGGATCGCCTGGCTGCTGATCAGCCCGGCCCAGCACCAGATTCATCACAGTGTCGAGGTGCGGCATTTCGACAAGAATTACGGCTTCGCCTTCTCGTTCTGGGACCGGCTGTTCGGCTCGCTGTACTATCCCCGGCGCTTCGAGAAACTCACTTTCGGGATCAACAAGAAGGAGCCGAACCCCTTCCCGACGGTGCTGTCATTGTACGTCAAGCCGTTCCGCAACGCCTGGGCAATCATCGTGCCGCGCGACGGGCGGGTCCTGCGCCGGATCGGCGTGGCCGCCTGGCTCGCCCTGGCGGTGGCGTTCTATCTGGGTGTCTATACGGTCAGCACGGCAGAGCGCGGCTATGTGCCGCCCAGCGTATACCTGGAGGAGTTGACCTGGACCGAAGTGCGGCGAGCGCTCGACGAAGGCTATACGCGGATCATCGTCCCGACCGGCGGCGTCGAGCAGAACGGTCCGCACATGATTCTCGGGAAGCACAACTACGTGGTCCGCGAAACTGCCGGTCGCATTGCCACCGAGCTGGGCGATGCGCTGGTCGCGCCGGTCATAGGTTTCGTTCCCGAGGGCGCCACCGGGCCGGAGCCCACCTCGCATATGCGCTTTCCGGGCACGCTGACGGTTCCGAACGACGTCTTCGAAGCGCTGATGATCTGGTCGATCGAAAGCTACGCCACGCATGGATTCAAGACGATGTACCTGATCGGCGACAGCGGCCCGAACCAGCCGCCCCAGGCCAGGATTGCTGAACGTTATGCCAATGACAGCCGGGGCCTGGCGGTCTACCACATCGGCGACTATTACGCCGCGCACGGCCAGATCGACTGGCTGTTGCTGCAGGGCTTTACGCAGGAACAGATCGGCAGCCACGCGGGCATCCGCGATACGTCGGAGTTGATGGTCGCAAACCCCAATGGCGTGCGGCAGGACGTCGTCGTGCTGCCCTCCGCGGAGGGATTGGGGCTCGGGTCGAACGGCGCGCCGGACCAGGCCAGCACCGAGATCGGCGAGGAAATGCTGAACCTCAAGGTGCAAGCGGCGCTGCGCCAGATCCGCGACCTGGACCAATCCACGGCATTGACCGACGCGCTGAGGATCGAGTAGCGGCCCAGCCCGCGCCTCACATCCCGGAGACCGCCCCGAAGATCAGGCCGCTGAGGATCGCCCCGCCGATGCCGAATGCGACGTAGAGGGCGAAGACCTCGCGCTTGACCAGCGCCCAGACCGCCGCCATGGCGGGAATGCAGCTGACCGCGCCCGCCACCATGAAGGCCATCGCCGCGCCGGCGCTCATCCCCTGCTCCATCAGACCGGCCACCAGCGGCGGCGCCGCGTAGCCGTTCAGATAGGCCGGTGCGCCCACCAGCGCCCCCATGACCACCGGGAAGAAGCCGGAGCCGCCCACCAGCGCCCCGATGGCCTCGGCGGGCACGTACTGGACCAGCAGCCCCTCCAGCAGATAGGCCAGCGACAGCCACTTGGTCAGGAATAGTGTCTGCTCCCAGGCGGTGGTGCGGAAGGTCTCGCGCCGCTCGCCCTCCGCCCAGAAGCGCCAGAACGGCTTGCCGGTCAGGGCGCTCGCGCCGCAGCACTTGCGGCAGCCGGGCTGCGCCTTCAGCGGCTGGGCGAAGGCCCCCGACGCCGAGATCGCCTGCATGGCGAAGCCGCCGCCGAGCCCGATCATCACCGCGAAGATCAGCTTCGCCACCGCGAACTCGCTGCCGAGCGCGGCGGTGGTGATCATGAATTGCGGCGGGTCCATCAGCGGCGAGGACAGCCAGAACGCCATCACCGCCGAGATCGGCGTGCCCGCCGCCAGCAGCGCGGCGATGAAGGGGATCACCTCGCAGGAGCAGAAGGGCATCAGCCCGCCCGCCAGGGCCGCCAGCACGATCATCCGGCTCTCGCGGCCGACAAAGGCTTGCGCCACGATTCCTTCGGCCCCGGTCGCCTTCAGCCAGGCGATCAGCGCGACCGCGATCGCCATGAACGGCACCGTTCCGCCGAAAGCGGTCACCGCGGTCGCCAGCACCGCCCCGGCGCGGCCGGGATCGATCACGACCAGCAACAGCGGGATCGCCAGGATCAGCAGCCAGACCTGGTCGCGCGCGCGGATGCCGCGCCACAGGGCCCCTGCCCGTTGCAGAACAAGCTCGGTCATGCCCGCTTCTCCGTTCCGGTGCCGCGCAGGTCGGCGCAGCATTCGCTGATCAGGAACTCGGCCAGTCCGCGAACCCGGTCATAGCGCGCCCGGCAGATCAGCGTCCTACCGTCGCGCGTCTGCTCGACCATGCCGGCATTCATCAGCGCCCTCAGGTGATGGCTCAGCGTCGATCCGGCGATGGCCAGACGCGCCTGAAGCGCGCCGACCGGCAACCCCGGCTCTCCGGCCCGGACCAGCGCCCGCAGGATCGCGAGGCGAACCTCGGACCCCAGGGCCGCGAAAGCCTCGGCGGCCTCAGGCCGGCCGAGAGAGGCTGGTTCGTGATCATGATTCATTTCCATGTTTCCAGATATATCGAAATATTTTCAGATTTCAAGCCCCGGCCCGGGTGATCATGCCGCAGCCCTCAATCGTTGACTTTTCCGCGTATTTGCGCCACACACCGCGCGGATGTGACCGGCATCGATGGGGATGCCGTGGCCGCGGGGTGAAATGCGGCCGAATCTGTAAGCCGCCCTTCGTCACTCACGCAACATCACAGGATTCCATGAACTTTTCAGATCTAGAACTCGACCCGAAGGTCCTCGAGGCCGTCATTGAAGCCGGCTATACCGTTCCCACGCCGATCCAGGCCGAAGCCATCCCGGAGGCGCTGAAAGGCCGCGACGTGCTGGGCATCGCCCAGACCGGCACCGGCAAGACCGCCGGATTCGTGCTGCCGATGATCACCATGCTGGCCAAGGGGCGCGCCCGCGCCCGGATGCCGCGCTCGCTGATCCTCTGCCCCACGCGCGAGCTCGCCGCCCAGGTGGCCGAGAACTTCGAGAAATACGGCAAGTACCACAAGCTGACCATGGCGCTCTTAATCGGCGGCGTCAGCTTCAAGGATCAGGACAAGCTGATCGACCGCGGTGTCGACGTGCTGATCGCGACGCCCGGCCGCCTGCTGGATCATTTCGAGCGTGGCAAGCTGATGCTGACCGGCGTGCAGATCATGGTGGTGGACGAAGCCGACCGGATGCTCGACATGGGCTTCATCCCCGACATCGAGCGCATCTTCAAGCTGACCCCCTTCACCCGGCAGACGCTGTTCTTCTCGGCCACCATGCCGCCCGAGATTACCCGGCTGACGAGCGAATTCCTGCACAACCCGGTGCGGGTCGAAGTGTCGAAGCAGGCCTCGACCGCCGAAATGATCACCCAGGGCGTGCTGATGTTCAAGCCGTCGAAACGCGACCGCGAGACGGCATCGTATGAAAAGCGCGCTTGCCTGCGCGCGCTGATGGCCCGCGAGGGCGACAAGCTGCGCAACGCGATCATCTTCTGCAACCGCAAGACCGAGGTGTCGGTCCTGCACAAGTCGCTGGCCAAGCACGGCTACAATGCGGGCGCCCTGCATGGCGATCTGGACCAGTCGGTGCGCACGGCGACGCTGAACGGCTTCCGCGACGGCTCGATCAAGCTGCTGGTGGCCTCGGACGTGGCGGCGCGCGGCCTCGACATTCCGAATGTCAGCCATGTGTTCAATTTCGACGTGCCGATCCATGCCGAGGACTATGTCCACCGCATCGGCCGCACCGGACGCGCCGGCCGCGAGGGAACCGCGCTGACCATCTGCGCGCCCCTGGACCAGAAGTACCTGGACCGGATCCAGGAGCTGGTCGGCAACACGATCCCGGTGCTCGAGCCCCTGGCCGGATCACACGCCGACAGCGCCGAGGCACCGGAAAAGCCCGCCAAGGCGCCGCGCGAGCGCAAGCGGGCGCCGAAGCGTGAGCGCAAGGCCGAGGCCCCAAGCGAAGCAGCGAAACCCGCGGACGAGCCTGCAGCGGAGCAGCCGAAAGCCGCACCCGAAGCAGCCCCGGTCGAAGCGGCCGAGCCCCCTGCCCGTCCGGCGCCTGCCCGCGACGAACCCAAGGCCCGCCGCCAGGACCGGCGCGACGAGCGCCGCGGCGGCAAGGGCCAGGGCAACAAGGGTGGCGGCGGCAAGCCGGTCGTCGGCATGGGCGACCATGTGCCGGCCTTCCTGCTGCGCGAGGTGCGCCCGCTGAGAAACCCGGAGCCCGCTGCCGAGGACGACACGGGCGGCGATGACGACGGCCTTCACGAGGGCGCCGCCGCCTGACCAGGAAACCGGAAACGGCCGGTCAGTCGACCGATGCCGCGGCATGATCCCTCCCCCTGGAAGGGGGAGGTCAGGAGGGGGTCGGGGCGCAGCCTGAGCCGACCTCGTTGAGTACCGGCATCAATCCTCCAGCCGCGAGATCATGACCGTTGTGACGGGCTTCTTGCCCCAGTGGCGGATCACGGTCGAGCGGGCGACGCGGGTGATGATCTGCTCCAGATCCTCGTCGGTGCGCTTGGTCTTCTTCGATGCGCGCTCGACGGCATCGTCCACCGCCTCGGCAACCATCTCGTCCAGCGTCGCGTGCCAGCCTGGCCCGTCCTTCGGGGCGCCGAGGCAGCGGACCTCGGGGTCCGCCAGCAGCTCGCCATCCATGTCGACCGTCACCGAGATCACCACATGGCCGTTGCGGGCCATCTTCAGCCGCTCGCGGATGACCCCGTCCAGCGCCCCCACCTGCACCCGGCCGTCCAGATAGACCCGGCCGGTCTCGACATGCTCGACCGGCCCTGGCCGGTTGCCGTCGAGGCGCATCACCGTCCCGTTCGGCGCCAGCAGCGCGTTCGGGATACCCCATTCGCGCGCCAGCCGGACATGCTCGACCAGATGGCGGTGCTCGCCATGCATCGGCACCGCGACCTGCGGCTTCAGCGCCGCGTAGACCCGCTTGAGGTCGCCGCTGCGCGCATGGCCCGAGACGTGGATGTGGTCCATGTCCGAATCGACCACATGCACGCCCAGTTCGCTCAGCTTGTTGTGCATCCGGTAGATGCCGGCCTCGTTGCCGGGGATGTTCTTCGACGAGAACAGCACCGTGTCGCCTTCCTTCAGCTTCACGGTCGGATGGGTGCCCGAGGCGATTCGCGCCAGCGCGGCGCGGCCCTCGCCCTGGCTGCCGGTGACCAGGTAGAACAGGTTCTGGGCCGGGATGTCCTTGATGCGGTCCTCCGGCACGACCGCGGGGAAGTCCGCCAGCTGGCCGGTCTTGACCGCCATCTCGATCATCCGCCGCATCGCCCGCCCGGCGACCACGACGCTGCGCCCGGAATCGCGCGCCGCCAGCGCCAGGGTGCGCAGCCGGGCGACATTCGAGGCAAAGGTGGTCGCGGCCACCGCGCGCGGCGCCTTCTCGATCTCCATCTTGATATTGGCGACGATCGAGCCTTCCGAGTTGGACTCGCCGGGCACGAAGACATTGGTCGAGTCGCAGGCCACCGCCAGCACGCCCTCGGCGCCCAGCGCTTCCAGCCGCCCGATGTCGAAGGGCTCGCCCATCTGCGGCGTCGCATCCATCTTGAAATCGCCGGTATGAACCACCGTGCCCAAAGGCGTGCGGATGGCCAGCATCGAGGCTTCGGGGATCGAGTGGTTCACCGGCAGCCATTCCACCGAGAAGTCGCCGGCCTCGATCCGCTGGCCGACTTTCACCTGCCTGACCGGCTTCGTGTCCAGCCCGGCCTCGGTCATCTTGGTGCGGGCGATCTCGGCGGTGAAGGGCCGGGCATAGACCGGCACCTTGAGCTTCGGCAGCAGATGCGGGATCGCACCCACATGGTCCTCGTGGCCATGGGTCAGGAAGATCGCCTCCAGCCGGTCCTTTTCGCTCAGGATGAAATCCAGGTCCGGCAGCACCAGTTCGACCCCCGGCGCGGTCTCCATGTCGCCGAAGCCGATGCCGAGGTCCACCATGATCCAGCGCCGGTCGCGCGGGTTGCCCAATCCGTAGAGATAACAATTCATGCCGATCTCGCCCGCGCCGCCGAGGGCGACGTAGACCAGCGGCCCGCCTTTAGTATCCGTCATATTTGCCTGTCTTGTTGTAGCGGTGGATCAGCACGAGCCCCCGCATTGTAAGGTCGCCGTCCGCGGCCTCGATGATGTCCGTTCCGCGCGCGAAAAGGGGTGAGAGACCGCCGGTCGCGATGACGCGCATCTTGCGCTCGCGCTCGGTGGCCAGCCGTTTACATATGCCTTCGATCAAACCGATGTAACCCCAGAAGATACCCGACTGCATGCAGTGGACCGTGTTCCGGCCCAGCACATGCTCCGGCATGGTGACGTCGATCCGGGGCAGATGCGCCGCTGCCCGGTGCAGCGCATCCAGCGACAGGTTCACGCCCGGCGCGATCACGCCGCCCACATAGGCGCCATCATGGCCGACCACATCGAACGTGGTCGCCGTGCCGAAATCGACGATGATCAGGTCGCCGCCGTACTTCGAGTACGCCGCGACGGTGTTGACCAGCCGGTCGGCCCCGACTTCGGTTGGGGTGTCGACCCGCACGTCGACCGGCAGCTCGCAGCCCGGCTTGCCGACCACCATCGGGCGGCAGTTGAAGTAGCGGTCGCACAGGACGCGCAGGTTGAACAGCGTCGCCGGAGCCACGTTCGAGATCACCACTTCCGCGATCTGCGCCGGATCCAGACCCCGGTGCTGCATCAATTGGCGCAGCCAGACGAAATACTGGTCGGCGGTGCGCACGCTCTCGGTGTTGCAGCGCCAGTCGGCGACGAAATCCGTGCCGTCATGGATCGCGAAAACCGTGTTGGTATTTCCGACATCGATGGCGAGGAGCATGGCTGTCACTCCGGGAAATGAATATCGGCGGCAGCGATCCGCTGCACGCCCTCGGTGGTTCCGAGCACCAGCGCGCCGTCATCATCCACATCCTGGAAGATGCCGCTCACGGTCCGGTCCGGCAGGCGCGCCTCGATCTGCTTCCCCAGATGGGTGGCGCGGGCCAGCCAGACGCGGCGGATGACGGCGAAGTCGGAAACCGCGAGCCAGTGCGCCAGGCGGTCCGCCAGCACCTCCAGCGCCGCCATGAAATCGGGCTCGACGCCGGTCACGGCCCTGAGCGAAGTCGGAGGCCAGCGTGTCTCGGCGGGGTCAGGGTGATGGGCCAGGTTGACGCCGATGCCGATGGCAAGATTAGCCTTCCGGCCAGCGCCCGGGCCGAAATTCTCCAGCAGGATGCCGGCCGCCTTCTTGCCGCTCAGCAGCGCGTCGTTCGGCCACTTCGTCGCCACTTCGGCGCCGGGGGCGAAATGCGCGAACAAGTCGGCGACCGCCAGCGAGGCATGAAACGACAGTTTGGCCAATTCGCCCGGCGGTTCGTCGCGGGCGATCAGCAGGGTAGCCGCCAGGTTGCCGGGCGGGCTGGACCAGCCGCGGCCCTGCCGCCCGCGCGCGGCGGTCTGGCGATGGGCGGCGATCCACAACGGGTTCGGTGCGCCGATGCGGCGGCGCGCCTCCTCGTTGGTCGAGTCGACCTCGTCCAGGATGATCCGGTCGTAACCCTCGGGCCAGCCCGCCATGCTAGCGGATCAGCGCCTGGGCGGCGACCAGCGCCATCTCCGGCACCCCGAGGCCGCCGAGCGTTGGCAGCCAGCCGGCCCCCATCACCAGCGCCGAGATGCCGACGGTGGCGGTGCCCAGCAGGCTGAGCCGCAGCTCCAGCGGCTGGTCCGGCTCGGCCAGGTAGATGATGCGGACGATGTTCATGTAGTAGTAGGCGGCGATCACGCTGGCGACGGCACCGGCGATGGCCAGCGGCGCCAGCCCCGCATCGACCGCGGCCTTGAACACGAAGAACTTGCCGAAGAAGCCGACCAGCGGCGGCAGGCCTGCCAGCGAGAACATCAGGACGGCGACGGCCAGCGCCTGTGCCGGGCGCAGCCGCGCCAGCCCCGCGAGGTCGTTGATCCCCACCACCGGGCTGCCGTCACGCTCCATCGACAGGATGAAGGCGAAGACGCCGAAATTCATCACCACATAGATCGAGAGGTAGATCAGCAGCGACTGCGCACCTGCCTCGGTGCCAGCGGCCAGGCCGACCAGCGCGAAACCCATATGGCCGATCGACGAATAGGCCATCAGCCGCTTCAGGTTGGTCTGGCCGATGGCGGCGATCGAGCCGAGGAACATCGACGCGATCGAGACGAAGACCAGCACCTGCTGCCACTCGGCCACCGCATGGCCGAAGCCGTCGAACAGCACGCGCGCGAACAGCGCCCCGGCCGCGACCTTGGGCGCGGTGGCGAAGAAGGCGGTCACCGGGGTCGGCGAGCCCTCGTAGACATCGGGCGTCCACATATGGAACGGGGCGGCGGAAATCTTGAAGGCCAGCGCCGCGCAGACGAAGACCAGGCCGAAGGTCAGGCCCAGGCTGACACCCTCGGCGGCGATCACGTTGGAGATCGCGTCGAACCGGGTCGACCCGGAATAGCCGTAGATCAGCGAGGCGCCGTACAGCAGCAGGCCCGACGACAGCGCGCCCAAGACGAAGTATTTCAACCCCGCCTCGGTCGAGCGTGCCGAGTTGCGGTTGAACGCGGCGATCACGTAGAGCGACAGCGACTGCAGCTCGAGGCCCATGTAGAGCGGGATCAGGCCGCCGGACGAGACCATCATGATCATGCCCAGCGTCGCCAGCAGGATCAGGATCGGGTATTCGAAGGTCAGGATGCCGCGCCGCGACAGGTAGCCCTCGCCCAGCAGCAGCATCAGCGCCGAGGAGAACAGGATCAGCACCTTGGCGAAGCGCGAGAATCCGTCGACGACGAAATCGCCGTTGAAGGCAACGCCCATCGGCGCGCCGCCGGTGCCGATCCAGACGCCCAGCGCCGCCATCAGCGCCGCCGAGGCCCAGACGATGCGGCCGGTCTGCCGCTCCTGCCCGGCATAGACGCCGAACATCAGCAGGGCCATGGCGCCGCAGGCCATGATGATCTCGGGCAGAACCAGTGCGAAATCGCCGCTCATGTCTCGATCCCCTCGTGGCTCGCGTCAGCGCGCGGCAAGTTGCACCGTCTCGGCGTGGGCCAGGGCGGTGTTGACGTTCTCGATCAGCGCCTCGACGGTCGGGCCGAAGAGGTCGGTCGCCAGGCTCGGATAGACGCCCAGCAGGATGGTCATCACCACCAGCGGCGCCATGAAGGTGATCTCGCGGCCGTTCATGTCGGTGATCGACTTCAGGCTTTCCTTGATCAGGTCGCCGAAGATCACCCGGCGATACAGCCACAGCGCATAGGCTGCACTGAGGATCACGCCGGTGGCGGCGCCGAAGGCGGTCCAGGTCGAGGCCTGGTAGACGCCGACCAGGGTCAGGAACTCGCCGACGAAGCCCGAGGTGCCCGGCAGGCCCACATTGGCCAGCGTGAACAGCATCATCACCGCGGCGTAGATCGGCATGCGGTTGACCAGCCCGCCATAGGCGGCGATCTCGCGCGTGTGCATGCGGTCGTAGACCACGCCGACGCACAGGAACAGCGCGCCGGACACGATGCCGTGCGACAGCATCAGGAACAACCCGCCCTGCACGCCCTGCATGTTGGCGGCAAAAATGCCCATGGTGACAAAACCCATGTGGGCAACCGACGAATAGGCGATGAGTTTCTTCACGTCCTCCTGCATGAGCGCGACAAAGGACGTGTAAACGATGGCAACGACGGACAGCACGAAGACGAAGGTTGCCAGCTCCGCCGAAGCCAACGGGAACATGCCAAGGGAGAAGCGGATGAAGCCGTATCCTCCCATTTTCAACAGGATCGCGGCGAGGATGACCGAGCCCGCCGTCGGCGCCTCGACATGCGCGTCAGGCAGCCAGGTGTGCACCGGCCACATCGGCATTTTCACGGCAAACGATGCGAAGAAGGCGATCCACAACCAGAATTGCATGTCGGCCGGGAAGGCATAGTCGAGAAGCGTCGGTATATCGGTGGTTCCCGCCTC
>DATHZU010000311.1:0-2556 GCA_035458445.1 Thermohalobaculum sp.
CCAAGGGTGCGGAACCCGGTACCGGTTCCAGGTGAAGCGGGATCAGGATCGACTCACCGGTCTCGTCGTCGCGGTGCTGCAGCGGCCGGGCGATATTTCCCTCCAGCGGCAGCGCCCACAGGTCGGCGAGCCGTGCGACCGGCCTGCCGCCTGGCTGCAAATCGCGGGCCACCTCGATCGAGGCCTCCAGAATCCCGTCGCCGCGGCTCCGGTTCAGCCAGACGGCCAGACAGATCTTGCAGGTGTTCCCGGCTTCGACTGTCCGCAGCAGGCCGCGTTTCAGGAATGCGCCGATCTCGTGGTCGCGCGGTGCCAGCCGGTTTGGAAGCCGGTGGTCGGCGTGGGCAAGCAACATGATTCCCTGTGAGAAGGCATTGACCGCGATGGATGAAATCGCGTCTCGCAACAGAGATTCCGGGTCGAGTTTAAGTCTGCCGTTCGACATTCGACCGTCCCGCTTTCCCGGTGCCAGTAAAGGAATAGCCATCGCCGCGATCCGGATGCGGGACCGAGCTGCGCCGACGATACCGATTGCCGCCCGGATTGGGAAGGCTTACGGGCGCACGATTATTTCGCGGTCAGAGCCAGTCGCGCAGGATCGGGATCAGCGGCCTGTCGGCGGGTGGCATCGGATAGCGCGCCAGGTCCCGCCCTTTCGCCCAGGCCAGGTTCTGACCCTCGCGCGCCCGCACGATTCCCTGCCACTTGCGGCAGGCAAAGACCGGCATCAGCAGGTGAAAATCGTCATAGGCGTGGCTGGCGAAGGTCAGCGGCGCCAGGCAGCTCGCCCAGGTCGAGATGCCCAACTCCTCTTCCAGTTCGCGGATCAGGCAGGCTTCGGGCGTCTCGCCCGGTTCGACCTTGCCGCCCGGGAACTCCCACAGTCCCGCCATCGACTTGCCCGGCGGGCGCTGTGCAAGCAGCACCCGCCCGTCGGGGTCGATCAGGGCGACCGCGGCCACCAGGACCAGTGTCACGAACGGTAATCCGCATTGATCTCGATGTAGCGGTAGGTCAGGTCGCAGGTCCAGACCGTGGCCCGGCCGGCGCCGACCCCTACATCGACACCGATCTCGAGCTCGGAGCGCTTCATGTAGGCGGCGCCCAGCTCCTCGGAATAGGCCGGCGAGACCCAGCCGTTCTCGGCGACCAGGATGTCTCCGAAGCTGATCGAGAGCTTGTCGCGGTCGGCCGCCTCGCCGGACTTGCCGACCGCCATGACGATGCGGCCCCAGTTCGGGTCCTCGCCTGCCAGCGCGGTCTTGACCAGCGGCGAGTTGGCGATGGCCAGCCCGATCCTTCGCGCCGCCTTTGCCGATTTTGCCCCGGTCACGGTGATCGCCGCGATCTTCGAGGCGCCCTCGCCATCCTTCACGACCTGGATCGCCAGATCGCGCATCACGTCGCCCAGCGCCGCATGGAAGGCGCCGTAACGCGGGTCTCGGCGCGACTCGATCGGCGCCATCTTCGCCTTGCCGGTGGCGCCGACAAGCAGGGTGTCCGAGGTCGAGGTGTCGCTGTCCACCGTGATGGCGTTGAAGCTCTGGTCGGTCAGGTCGCTGACTGCGCCCTGCAGCACGGGCTGCGCAATGGCGGCGTCGGTGAAGATGAACACCAGCATGGTCGCCATGTCAGGCGCGATCATGCCCGAGCCCTTGGCGAAACCGGAGATCGTCACCGGGACGCCGTCCAGATCGACCACCGCCGATGCGCCCTTCGGAAAGGTGTCGGTGGTCATGATCGCCCGCGCCGCGGGCTCCATGGCATCCGCCGCCAACGCGGCGGCGAGCTCGGCCAGCTTGGCGGTGATCCGCTCGGCCGGCAGGGGTTCGCCGATGACGCCGGTCGAGGCCATGAACACGTTGCCGGCGGGGCAGGAGAGGACCTTGCCGGCGGTCTTCATCACCGCGTCCACCGCGTCGCGGCCGCTCTTGCCGGTGAAGGCGTTCGAGTTGCCGGAGTTCACCACGATGGCCAGCTTCTTCTTCGAGGGTGCGGCGGCCAGCGCCGCGATCCGCTCCTGGCACCACAGAACCGGCGCCGAGCGGGTCTCGGAGCGGGTAAAGGTCCCGGCCATCACCGAACCGGCGGCCAACTCGGCCAGCATCACGTCGGTGCGGCCCTTGTAGCGCACCCCGGCGGCGCCGCTGGCCAGCCTGACGCCCGGTACCGCCGGCAGATCGGGGAACCGGGCCGGCGCGAAGGGCGATACAACCGCCTTCTTCGCCTTCGCCACGAGCGCGCCCGCCGCGGCCAACTGGGCCTCGAGCGCGGCGATTTCGGCCGTGAGTTCCGACAGTCTGCGCTGCCGGTCGCTCAGCTTCTCTTTCAGGGAGTCGATGCCCCCGGTCTTCTTGGCGGCCATCTCGGTGTCCTTCAGCAGCCGTTGCGTATCAGTCGGCCTGGTCGAGCAAGCCATCCGCGCGGATGGTCGCCGGCGGCAGGCTGACCTCGGGCATCACCACCGATCCCTGATCGCGCAGTTCGGCCACGATGGCGAGCTGCGTGTTCTGGATCAACTCGCTCATCAGCTCGTCCCTCACCTGGTCCAGCGCC
>DATHZU010000312.1:0-2277 GCA_035458445.1 Thermohalobaculum sp.
CTCTCCATCTCTCCCCCACAAGGGGGGAGAGAGGCGAGCCCCGGCAGCGTCGCGCCAAATTCACCGAAGCGGGCGCCCCCCGATGACCGACCTGACCCTCCCCCTCACCGACCTGTGGTCCGATATCCGCGAAGGCGTGGCGGCGATCTGCGCGCGGTTCGACAACGCCTACTGGAACCGGCTCGACGCCGCCTCGGAATACCCGCACGACTTCGTCGATGCGTTGACCGAGGCGGGCTACCTCGCCGCGCTGATCCCGGAGGAATATGGCGGCGCGGGTCTGCCCATCGCGGCGGGGGGCGCGATCCTCGAGACGATCCATGCCGCCGGCTGCAACGCCGCCGCCTGCCACGCCCAGATGTACACCATGGGCACGCTACTCAGGCACGGCTCGGACGAGCAGAAGCGCAAATACCTGCCCGGCATCGCCTCGGGCGCGCTGCGGATGCAGGCCTTCGGGGTGACCGAACCCACCACGGGCTCGGACACCACCCAGCTCAAGACCCGCGCGGTGCGTCAGGGCAACCAGTATGTGGTCAACGGCCAGAAGGTCTGGATATCGCGCGCCCAGCAATCCGACCTGATGCTGCTGCTGGCGCGGACCACCCCCGCAGCCGAGGTCACCCGGCGATCCGACGGCATCTCGGTGTTCCTGGTCGACCTGCGCGAGGCCGTGGGCAATGGCATGGATATCCGCAAGCTCGACGCGGCGATCAACCACAACACCAACGAGATCTTCATCGACAACCTGAAACTGCCGCCCGAGAGCCTGATCGGCGAGGAGGGGCGGGGGTTCCGCTACATCCTCGACGGCATGAATGCCGAGCGCATCCTGATCGCGCATGAATCCATCGGCGACGGCAAGTACTTCATCCGCCGCGCCACCGATTACGCGAAGGAGCGGGTGGTCTTCGGCCACCCGATCGGCCGGAACCAGGGCATCCAGTTCCCCATCGCCAGGGCCTATGCGTCGCTGCAGGCGGCCGAGTTGCTGGTCCACAAGGCCGCCGCCCTGTTCGATGCCGGGCAGGATTGCGGGGCCGAGGCGAACATGGGCAAGATGCTGGCCTCCGAGGCAGCCTGGGCCGCGGCGGAGGCGGCGATGCAGACCTGCGGCGGCTTCGCCTTCGCCCGCGAATACGGCATCGAGCGCAAATGGCGCGAATGCCGCCTGTACCAGACGGCGCCGATCTCGACCAACATGATCCTGGCCTATATCGGCCAGCACATCCTGGGAATGCCGCGGTCCTATTGAACGCGACGGGCGGGGCGGCCCGCCTTTCCGCAAGGCGGCAGTGCCGATCCTTGCGTTGGACCGGGCGGCGATGCATTGTCGCGCCAAATCCCGCATCGCAGGAGGCCAGGATGCGCCAGACCCCCAGAAAATGGTTCGCCGATCAACTCGCGCGCGGCAAAATGGTCGTCGCCCCGGGCGTCTACGACGGGCTGATGACCCGGCTCGTCGCCCGGGCCGGGTTCCGCGCCGCCTACATGACCGGTGCGGGCACCGCCTCGCGGCACGGGCTGCCGGATTACGGCCTGCTGACCATGACCGAGATGGTGGCGAACGCGGCGATGTGCGCCAACGCGGCGGATGTGGCGCTGATCGCCGACGCCGACACCGGCTTCGGCAACGAGTTGAACGTCACCCGCGCGGTGCGGGAATACGAACGCGCCGGGGCGGTGGCGATCCATATCGAGGACCAGGGCTTCCCGAAGAAATGCGGCCATCTGGACAACAAGGTGATCGTGTCGCTGGACGAGTATCTGCCGAAGATTCGCGCCGCCGTGGCCGCGCGCCGCGACCCGGATTTCAAGATCATCGCGCGCACCGATTCCCGCGCCCCGATCGGTTTCGACGAGGCGATCGGCCGCGCCAACGCGGCGCTGGACGCCGGCGCCGACATCGCCTTCGTCGAGGCGCCGCAGACCCTGGACGAAATGCGCGCCGTGCCGAAGCTGGTCAACGGTCCCTGCCTGTTCAACCTGGTCTACGGCGGCAAGACGCCGGATATCGACCTGGCGACCGCGCGCGAGATGGGGTTCGCGCTGACCATCCTGCCCGATGTGCTGTGGCGCGAGGTGATCATGTCCTGCGAGTCGGTCCTTGCCGGCCTCGCCGACGGGCGCCTGCCGGACTACGGGTTGCTGACCATGACCGAGATGGTCGGTAATGCCGCCCGCATCGCCGCCGCGGCCGATGTCGCGGTGATCGCCGATGCCGATACTGGCTTCGGCAACGAGCTGAACGTCACCCGCGCGGTGCGCGAATACGAG
>DATHZU010000313.1:0-2714 GCA_035458445.1 Thermohalobaculum sp.
CATCATAGTCGACGGAGACGACCTGTACGGCGACGGCGTGAACCTGGCGGCACGTCTGCAGGAGATCGCGGAGAATGGCGGCGTCTGCCTGTCGGATGTGTTTAGGCGTGGAATATTGACCCCCTGAGCGGGGGGATCGGCGCGCAAAATTGACCCCCTGGTGTTCGGTTTGAGCAGACTGCCCGTCCTGATGTTGGGACGGGTGGTGGGGGATGAAGGGCGTGGACACGATTTCGCGGATCCGCCGCGAGTACTTTGTGCGCGGCCGGTCGATCAAGGAGATCGTGCGCGACCTGCACGTGTCGCGGAATACGGTGCGTAAGGTGGTGCGCTCCGGCGTGACCGAGTTCCGCTACGAGCGTGGCCGTCAGGCGCTACCGAAGCTCGGTCCCTGGCGGGACGAGCTGGACGGCTTGCTTGCGGCCAACGAGGGCAAGGCGGCACGCGAGCGGCTGACGCTGATCCGGCTGTTCGAGACGCTCAGGGAACTGGGTTACGGGGGCGGCTACGACGCGGTCCGCCGCTACGCCAAGGGCTGGCGCCGGCGGCGCGGAGCGGCGCTGGCCGAGGCCTACGTGCCGCTGAGCTTCGCGCCGGGGGAGGCCTACCAGTTCGACTGGAGCCACGAGATCGTGGTGATGGGCGGCACCACGGTGACGGTGAAGGTGGCGCACGTCCGGCTCTGCCACAGCCGCATGCCGTTCGTGCGGGCCTATCCGCGCGAGAGCCAGGAGATGGTGTTCGATGCCCACGACCGGGCCTTCGCCTTCTTCAAGGGCGCGTGTGTGCGCGGCATCTACGACAACATGAAGACGGCGGTGGAGGCGATCTTTGTCGGCAAGCAGCGCACCTACAACCGCCGCTTCCTGCAGATGTGCAGCCACTACCTGGTCGAGCCGGTGGCCTGTACACCGGCCTCGGGCTGGGAGAAAGGCCAGGTCGAGAACCAGGTGGGCTTGGTCCGCGAGCGCTTCTTCACGCCCAGGCTGCGGGTGAAGAGCTACGAGGAGCTGAACGCCTGGCTGATGGATCGGAGCATCGCCTACGCCAAGGCGCATCGCCATCCGGAGTTCCGCGAGCAGACGATCTGGCAGGTCTTCGAGGCCGAGCGGCCAAGCCTGGTGCCCTATGCCGGCCGCTTCGACGGCTTCCATGCGGTCCCGGCCTCGGTCTCCAAGACCTGCCTGGTGCGCTTCGACAACAACAAGTACTCGGTGGCGGCCTCGGCGGTCGGCCGGCCGGTCGAGGTCCGCGCCTATGCCGAGCGCATCGAGCTGCGCCAGGACGGGCAGCTCGTCGGCGCGCATCGCCGCTGCTTCGGGCGCGACCGCTCGGTCTACGATCCCTGGCATTACGTGCCGGTGCTGGCGCGCAAGCCGGGGGCGCTCAGGAACGGCGCGCCGTTCAAGGACTGGGTGCTACCAGCCAGCCTGGAGCGGGTCCGCCGCAAGCTCGCCGGCGCCGCCGATGGCGACCGCCAGATGGTCGACATCCTGACCGCCGTGCTGAGCGACGGGCTGCCCGCCGTCGAGGCGGCCTGCCATGAGGCGCTCGACCAGAACGTCCACTCCGCCGGCGTGATCCTCAACATCCTCTCCCGCCGCCGCGAGCCGGCGCCGGCGATCACGATCATGACCCCCGAGGCGTTGCGGCTGCGGCACGAGCCGGCCGCCGACTGCGCCCGCTACGACAGTCTGAGGAGGAGCCTCTGATGGAACGTTCCGAGATCCTGGCCGCGATGGGCGAGCTCAAGCTCTACGGCATGAGGGCGGCCTTCGACGAGACCCTGGCCACCGCGGTCAAGCGCCAGCACGAGCCGCAGCGCTTCGTTGGCGACCTGCTGAGCGCCGAGATCGCCGAGAAGCAGGCCCGCTCGATCAAGTACCAGATCACCATCGCCAAGCTGCCGCTGGCCAAGGATCTCGAGGACTTCAGCTTCGACGGCACGCCGGTCAACGAGACCCTGGTGCGCGAGCTCGCCGGCGGCGACTTCCTCGCCCAGCAGCGCAACCTCGTGCTGGTCGGCGGCACCGGCACCGGCAAGACCCACCTCGCCATCGCCATCGCCCGTGCCTGCATCCGCGACGGAGCCCGGGGGCGCTTCTTCAACGTCGTCGATCTGGTGAACAAGCTGGAGGCCGAGAGCCGGGCCGGCCGGCAGGGGCGCCTGGCCGATCAGTTGTGCCGGATGGACCTGGTCATCCTCGACGAGCTCGGCTATCTGCCCTTCGCCCAGTCCGGCGGCCAGCTCCTGTTCCACCTGATCAGCCGGCTCTACGAGCGCACCTCCGTCATCGTCACCACCAACCTGGCCTTCGGCGAGTGGCCTGTCGTCTTCGGCGACGCCAAGATGACCACGGCGCTGCTCGACCGCCTCACCCATCACTGCGAGATCGTCGAGACCGGCAACGAAAGCTGGCGCTTCAAGAACCGCGCCTGAGCGCCCCCTCCCCGGACCCCACCCCCGGCGGATCCCCCAGCTGGGTGCACAGGCACCTCCCACGCGCATCGCTCCGTCGCTCGTGAAGGCACTGCGCGAGGCGCGCGGGGCCCTCCTATGCACTACCGGGACAACCCGCCACAGCACCACCAGGGGGGTCAACATTCGACGCCGATCCGGGGTCAACATTCAGCGCCGATTGACAACCGGGCGCCGGCACCGGAGGTCGTCGTCCCCGCACTTGCCGCGTGGCCGGCTGCGCAACCCCGACCAG
>DATHZU010000314.1:0-5618 GCA_035458445.1 Thermohalobaculum sp.
GGCACCAGGAAGATGATCCCGTCCTTGTTGTCCTTGACCATGCCGCCCCAATCCGCCTCGGGCGGCTGGATGCCCAGGCCCAGGAACGACAGCGACGACAGGAACAGCACCGCGAAGGCAAAGCGCAGGCCAAACTCGGCGATCAGCGGCGTCAGCACGTTCGGCAGGATCTCGCGGAAGATGATCCATAGCCAGCCCTCGCCGCGCAGCCGGGCCGCCTCGACGAAGTCCTGCACCACCACGTCGATCGCCACCGCGCGGCCCAGCCGGAACACGCGGGTCTGGTCGATCACCGCCATCACCATGATCAGGTTGAACAGGTTCTGCGGCAACGCAGCCAGGACCACCAGCGCGAAGATCAGCGTCGGGATCGCCAGCATCAGGTCGTTCATCCGGCTGAGCACCTGGTCGACCCAGCCGCCGACCACCGCGGCGGTGAAGCTGAGGAACATGCCGATCGCGAAGCTGAGGACACCCGCCGCCAGCGCCACCGAGATGGTGGTCTGCGCGCCGTAGATCAGCCGCGAGAGCATGTCGCGGCCCAGATTGTCGGTGCCGAGGAGGAAGTTCTCGTCGGCTTCCTGCCAGACATCGCCGACGATCTCGCGCTCGCCATAGGGGGCGACCGCATCGGCGAAAATCGCCAGCAGCAGGATGATGATGACGAACAGCATGCCGAACGAGGCGGTCAGCGGCGCCGAGCGGATGAACCGGGCGCCCTTGTCGGGCAGCATCATCGCCAGGTACTCGCGGAAGCAATAGCCCAGCCCCCCTGCCCCGGCGATCAGCATGGCAAGGATGGCAACCGTCCAGAATGCCGTCTGTCCCCACAGCAGGCCGAACAGCATCGAGGCCAGTGTGACCGTGAACAGCACCGCGAAGGCCTCGCGGTGCTTGTAGCGCACCGCCAGGCTGGAGCCCGCGATCAGAAGCGTGAAGTAGCCAATTACGAACGGTGACATCTTGGCCTCACTTCGGATGCATCAGGCGCGGATTGGCGAGGATCGCGCCAATGTCGGCCAGCATGTTCAGGATCACGTAGACCCCGGCGAAGACAACGCCGCAGGCCTGCACCACCGGCATGTCGCGCACGGTGACCGCGTCGACGAAGTACTGGCCCATCCCCGGATAGGCGAAGATCACCTCGACCACGACGACACCGACCACCAGATAGGCCAGGTTCAGCGCCACCACGTTGATGATCGGCGCGATGGCGTTGGGGGCGGCGTGCTTGCGGATGATGGTCATCATGTTGACGCCCTTCAGCTCCGCGGTCTCGATGTAAGCCGAGTCCATGATGTTCAGGATCGCGGCGCGGGTCATGCGCATCATATGCGCCAGGGTGACCACCACCAGCGTCGCCGCGGGCAGCGCGACCAGCTTGACGTTGCCGAAGAAGCCGAGTTTGTCGCTGGGGATGATCGGCGGGCCGTCGCCGACCCCGAGGATCAGCGCGAAGAAGAAGATGAACAGATAGCCGATGAAGAACTCGGGCATCGAGATCGCCGCCAGCGACAGGATGTTGATCAGGTGATCGGGAAGCTTGTTGCGGAAGAAGACCGCGATCATGCCCAGGCCAACCGAGATCGGCACCGCGAAGACCGCCGCGACGCCAGCCAGGAACAGGGTGTTGTAGAGCCGCTTGAAAAGCTGGTCGTTGACGCTGGACTTGTTGGCCCAGCTGTTGCCGAAATCGCCAGTCAGCACACCGCCCAGCCAGTCGAAATAGCGGGTGAGCACCGGCTCGTTGAGGCCCAGCTCCTTGCGGATATTGGCAACCGCCTCGGGCGTCGCGCTCTGGCCCAGGAACGCCTGGGCAAAGTCACCGGGCAGCAGTTCCAGACCGATGAACAGCAGCGCCGAGATGGCAATGATGACGACGAACCCGATGCCCAGCCGCTGCAACAGCAACAGCAGGACAGGGTTCATGCGGGCTTCCCCTGATGCCATGACAACGATTCCCCCAGAAATGCGAGGGGGCGGCGGCGAACCCGCCGCCCCCCTTTCGTCACGACGTGAGCCAGGACCGGCAGCTGATCAGCCCGTTCGACATCGGCTGCGACGGATCGACAAGCTGGCCCTCGAGCTTGGAGGACGACGCATCGACGAAGTCGTTGAACATCGGAAGGATAAGACCGCCCTCGTTGTGCATCATCGTTCCCATGTCGGTGAAGATCTGCTTGCGCTTGACCTGATCGATCTCGGCCCGGGCCGCCAGCAGCATCTTGTCGAAGTCCTCGCGCTTCCAGCGGGTGTCGTTCCAGTCGGCGTCGGACTTGTAGGCCACCGAGTACATCTGCGCCTGGGTCGGGCGCCCGCCCCAGTACGAGGTGCAGAAGGGCTGCACGTTCCAGACGTTGGACCAGTAGCCATCCGCCGGCTCGCGCTTGACCTCGATCGGGATCCCTGCCGCCGCACAGGTCTGCTGGAACAGCACTGCCGCATCCTCGGCGCCGTTGAAGGCCGCGTTCGAGGTGCGCAGCACGATGGGCGAGCCGTCATGGCCGGACTTCTTGTAGTGATGCGCCGCCTTGTCGGTGTCGAATTCGCGCTGCGGGATCGAATCCGGGAACAGGGCATAGGCGGCGTTGATCGGGAAGTCGTTGCCGACCGAGCCGTAGCCCCGCAGGATCTTGTCCACCATTTCCTCGCGGTTCATGGCGTACTTCATCGCCAGACGCAGGTCATTGTTGTCGAAGGGCGCGGTATCGACGTGGCAGATGAACACGTAGTGGCCGCGGCCCGAGACGTTGTTGATCTTGACGGTCGGTGCCCGGGTCAGCAGGTCGATGGTCTTCGGATCGACCCGGTTGATCGCATGGACCTTGCCGGCGGTCAGGCCCGCGACGCGGGCGGTCAGGTCGTTGATGACCAGTATCTCGACCGAGTCGAAGTAACCCCAGTCGGACATCCAGTGATCGTCGCGGCGCACCAGAGCATGGCGCACGCCCATCTCGTTCACCTCGGTCTTGTAGGCGCCCGTGCCGATCGCGGCCTCGGGCGCATCGAAGCCGCCATTGGGCTGGATGATCAGGTGATAATCCGACAGCAGGAAGGGCAGGTCCGCATCGCCCGTTTCGAGCTCGACCACCAGGTTGTCGCCGTCGGCGCGGAAGTTGTTGCCGATCGACTTCATGATGCCCAGCGCGCCGGACTTCGAATTCTCGTCGGTGTGGCGCTTCAGCGTGGCGACCACGTCATCGACGGTCATCTCCTTGCCGTTCGAGAAGGTGACGCCCTTGCGGATCTTGAAGGCCCATTTCTTGGCGTCGGCCGAGGCCTCCCAGCTCTCCGCCAGCCAGGGCTGGGCGCTGCCGTCGATCGGGTCGGTCAGCACCAGACCCTCGCCCCACGAGTAGTTGACGTTGTGCATGACGGTGCTGGTCGCGCCGGCCGGGTCCATGGTGTCGGTCGTGGCGCCGCCGTTGAGGCCCATGATGAAGTGCCCGCCCTTGACCGGATTGGCGCGCGCCGTCCCGGCCAGAAGCTGGGTGGCGAAGGGCGCGGCGACGCCGAGCGCGGCGGCGCGGCCCATGAAGTCGCGGCGGCTCATCAGGCCGCGCACGACGCGCAGACTCAGCTCGTTGAGTTCCTTGGACATGATCTCGATTCCTCCCGAGGGATATTGTGTTCTTGTTGTGGGACCACTTTGGCGCTGCACGGTGCCGCAAGCAACGGCAAATTACGACGCTTGCACGCCGAAAATCGCCGCTAGGGGCGATTGCCCCGAGAATGCGCCGGTCAATTCGACAGATTTCCACTGGAAAAGCCCGAGGCCGCGAATCGACCCGGGTCAGGGATCGCCGTCGCCGATGGCGATCTTGCGCCGCGCGACATAGTCCTCCAGCGCCTCGCGGATCGCCGGATCCATGGGCGGCTCCTCGTATTCCGCCAGCGCCTGCTGCCACAGCTCGGTCGCCCTTTCGGTGGCGGTTTTTGCCCCGGCCTCGGCCCAGCTCGCATTGTTGCGCCAGTCGCTGAGCATGGGCGCGTAGAACGCCGTCTCGTAGCGGCCCATGGTGTGCGGGTCGCCGAAGAAATGCCCGCCGGTCGGGACCCGGGCGATGGCCTCGAAGCCAAGCGTCGCGTCATCCACCTCCAGCGGCTTCAGGAACTCGAACATGTGCTGCAGCAATTCCACGTCCATGACGAACTTCTCGTAGGACGCGCAAAGGCCGCCCTCCAGCCATCCGGCGGCGTGGTAGAGCATGTTCACGCCCCCCATCACGCAACCCCACATGGACATCAGGCTTTCCCAGATCGCCTGCTCGTCGGCGGCATTCGAGGCGCTGCCGGGCGAGACCCGGTAGGGCAGCCCGTAGCGCCGCGCCAGTTGCCCCGAGGCCACCGCCGCCTTGGTATGCTCGGGCGTGCCGAAGGCCGGCGCGCCCGAGCGCATGTCCACGTTCGACAGGAACGAGCCGTAGAGCACCGGCGTTCCCGGCCGCACCAGTTGCGTCAGCGCGATCCCGAACAGTGCTTCGGCGTTCTGCTGCGCCAGGGCCGCGGGCAGCGTCACCGGCGTCATCGCCCCCATCAGGGTGAAGGGCGTCACCGAGATCGGCTGGCCGTATGCGGCCTGGGTCATCAGCCCCTCGATCATCGCGTCGTCGAAACGGCGCGGCGAGTTGACCGAGATGATCGTGGTCACCCCTGGATCCTCGGCCATCTGCTCGGGCGTCATCCCGCGCGAGATCGCCATCATGGTGATGCCGTCCAGCGCCCTGCCCCGCCCGATCGAGGTGCAGTGATAGCTGCGGTCGCTGAGCGTAAGATTCGCCAGATAACAATCCAGATGCCTTGTGTTCGCGGGCAACTCGATTGGCGAGGCGACCTGGTTGCCGATCATGTGTACGGCATTAAAGAACTGCGTCAAGCGTATGAAATTCTTGTAGTCCTCCATGTTCGAGGATCGCCGCCCCCGGACCCTGTCATGCACCGCCGGGGGACCTGCCACAAGGGTCGTGACGATATCGCGGCCGCCCAGGTACAGCTTGCGGGCAGGATTGCGCGGGGTCAGTGTCGTCTTCGCAGGTGCCTTGGCGACGAGTTCCAGCACCATGCCGCGATCCATGGTGACCGTCATCGTCTCGCGGTTCACCCTGGCCCCGGCCCGCTCGAGCAGGTCGCAGGCGCCCGGATGCATCGCCTCGATCCCCAGTTCCTCGAGAATGCGCATCGACGTGTCGTGGATTTTCTCGAGTTGCTCCGGCGACAGCAGCTCCATCGGCGGGTAGGGATTTCGTACCCGCTGCCAGGGGAGTTGCGCGATTCCGCTGTCCGCCAAACGCCGCGTCCGCCCGCGCCCGCCCCGTCTCCCGGCCTCGTTGGATGCCATATGCGTTCACTCCGATCCCGGCCGGCGGCTGTTGACTGGCAGATATTCCCGGGCAATTGTCGCACCTGCAATCAAAAACGCGACAGTACCGGCCACAAGCCGGGTTCACAGAGCGAGAACCCCCCGCGAATGCCTGAAGCCGCAGAGAGACCAACCGTCGTCGCGTTCCTGCTGGTGCGCGACTTCTCGATGATGAGCGTGGTCAGCGCGGTCGAGCCTCTGCGCGCCGCGAACAAGCTTAGCGGTCGGCGGAGCTACGACTGGCGTTTCTACAGCGAGG
>DATHZU010000315.1:0-8733 GCA_035458445.1 Thermohalobaculum sp.
CCGTTGATCACGAGCGCTGCCAAAGCTGCATATAAATAGGCTTTCACAGTCATGTACTCCTGCAAAAAATATTCCCGCGCAAACCTAGCGGAATGGCGGGTTAAAAAAAACCCTTTGAAAAATTAATATTTTTTGCCGCTACCAGACGTGCGAAAAGACGTGTCGCTCTTGGAAAGCCCGCTGCCGCAATCAATTCCGGCCACCTTGGACCGGCCCGCTATTCGCGGCTATTTCGAGACATTGCAGTTCGGTGCCCGACGAATGGCGAATGCGCGACGGTCGTCTCTGTCCTGAAGGCAGAAGTTCGGATTCTGCGCCCGCTATGTGAACTTCGGCTCAAAGGTACGCGCTCAGCGTTGCGCGAAGAGGCGTCTACTTAGCCCCTGATTCCCAACTTAAGCCTAATTTCTCGAAAAGCCCCAAGCCGGAACATCACAGCTCAATGGAAGCGGACGCTCAGACGCATTTGGCGAACTGGGTCGAGGCCAGCTCTTGTCAGGAAATTGGGGCTGGATGCTCATTGAACTCGCTGACCGGCATGATCGAAGGCCATGAGCTGCTGCAATGGCCAGCGAAGCCCGAACATGGTCCCGACAGCTGGAGGAGACCCCAATTCCGCTGTCCGCACCGTGAACATATCTGCATTCTCAAGCGAGAGATGGATCAACATCTCGGACCCCAGGGCTTCGATGTATGCAACACGCCCGGTCAGCATCGCGACCTCCGCAGCGCAGAGGACGGCGTGTTCGGGGCGAATGCCGAGAGAAGCGGCCGCGCCAGCCGGGCTGGGGCCATCGCCCGATCCGGCGAGCAGGTCCGGCGAGAAGAAGTTCATCGCCGGCGAGCCGATGAAACCTGCGACGAATCGGGTTTGCGGCCGGTTATAAACCTCGAGCGGCGCTCCGATCTGCTCGGCGACGCCCTCGTTCATCACGACCATCCGGTCGGCAAGGGTCATCGCCTCGACCTGGTCATGGGTGACATAGAGCGAGGTGATGCCGAGGTCGCGTTGCAGCGCCTTGATCTCGAGGCGCATCTGCACCCGCAACTTGGCATCGAGATTCGACAGCGGCTCGTCGAACAGGAAGGCCTGCGGCTTGCGCACGATCGCCCGTCCCATGGCGACGCGCTGGCGCTGGCCGCCGGAGAGCTCGCGCGGCTTTCGGGCCAGGTAATCCTCCAGCTGCAGCATCTTCGCGGCGACCGCCACCCGCTCGGCAATCTCGGGCTTCGGGGTATGCGCGATCTTGAGCCCGTAGGCCATGTTGTCGAACACGTTCATATGCGGATAGAGCGCGTAATTCTGGAATACCATCGCGATGTTACGGTCGACGGGCTCCAGTTCGTTCACACGGCGCCCGCCGATGCGAATTTCGCCCTCGGTGACGGTCTCGAGCCCCGCGACCATGCGCAGCAGCGTGGATTTCCCGCAGCCGGAGGGGCCGACGATGACGATGAACTCGCCCTCGGCGATTTCGATATCCACGCCGTGGATCACCGTGGTCTTGCCGAAGCTCTTGTGAACGCGGTCCAGGTCGATGGTTGCCATGGCGCTACTTCTCGCTTTCCAACAGTCCTCGAACGAACAGCCTCTGCATGAAGATCACCACCGCGACCGGCGGCAGCATCGCCAGGATCGAGGTGGCCATTATCACCGGCCAGTCAGCGATGTCGTCGCCCGAGGGAAACATCTGCTTGATGCCCATGACGATGGTGTTCATCTCCGGGTCCGTGGTGATCAGCAAGGGCCAGAGATACTGGTTCCAGCCATAGATGAAGAGGATCACGAACAGGGCCGCGATGTTGGTGCGGCTCATCGGCAGCAGGATGTCGAGGAAGAACCGCATCGGCCGGGCGCCGTCGACACGCGCGGCCTCGGCCAGCTCGTCCGGCACCGTCATGAAGAACTGGCGGAACAGGAACGTGGCCGTCGCCGAGGCGATCAGCGGGAAGATCAGGCCGGAATAGCTGTTCAGCATGCCGAAGCCCGCGATCACCTCGTAGGTCGGCACGATGCGCACCTCGACCGGCAGCATCAGCGTCACGAAGATCAGCCAGAAGAAAACGCGCCGGAACGGGAAGCTGAAATACACGATGGCGAAGGCCGAGATCAGCGAAATGGCGATCTTGCCGACCGCGATGCCGATGGCCATCACGGTGGAATTCACCAGCATTCGCCAGACCGGAGCATTGACGCCCGAAACCAATGCCTTCTCGTAGTTCTCCCAAAACCGGTCGCCGGGGATCAGCGGCATCGGGGGGCTGACGATCTCGGGCTGGGTCACTGTCGACGCTACGAAGGCGAGGTAGATCGGGAAAAACACGACCAGAACACCCAGGCTCAGCCCGATATGGGTCAGCCAGCGACCGGCGCCGCGGGTCTCGACCATGCCCGACATCAGTAGTGCACCTTTCGCTCGATGTACTTGAACTGGATCACCGTCAGGATGCCCACCACCACCAGCAGGATCACCGACTGGGCGGCCGAGGACCCAAGATCCTGCCCGACGAAGCCGTCGGAATAGACCTTGTAGACCAGGATCGTGGTGGCCTGCTGCGGGCCTCCCGAGGTGATCGTGTGGATCACGCCGAAGGTCTCGAAGAAGGCGTAGACGACGTTGACCACCAGCAGGAAGAAGGTGGTCGGCGACAACAGCGGGAAAACAATGGTGCGGAACCGCGTCCAGAACCGGGCGCCATCGATGGCGGCGGCCTCGATCACCGATTTCGGGATCGCCTGCAGCCCGGCCAGGAAGAACAGGAAATTGTAGCTGATCCGCCCCCACGACGAGGCGACGACGACCAGCCCCATCGCCTCGGCCTGGTCGAGAACGTGGTTCCAGTCATAGCCGAGCACCCCGAGATACCACGAGACCACCCCGACCCGGGTGTTGAACATGAAGAGCCAGAGCACCCCGGCGACCGCCGGCGCCACCGCGTAAGGCCAGATCAGCAATGTTCGGTAGACCTCGGACCCCTTGATCAGCCGATCGGCCATCACCGCCATCCAGAGCGCGAAGCCCATCGACACGATGGTGACCAGCGACGAGAAGATCGCCGTGGTGACGAACGAGGCCCGGTAATAGGGGTCGCCAAGCAGGAACTCGAAATTCCCAAGCCCTACGAAGCGTGCGCTCAGCCCGAAAGGATCGGGGATGAAGAGTGACTGCCAGATCGCCTGGCCGGCCGGCCAGAAGAAGAACACGACGGTGATCGCCAGCTGCGGCGCGATCAGCGCCAGCGGCAGAATCCAACCCTTGAACTTGACTCGCTTTTCCATCGGCCGGGATCACCGCCCCCGATGTGGGGGCGGTGGCGGGATCAGGTCCAGGTCAGCGGTTTGCAGCTTCGAAACGGCGCAACAGAGCGTTGCCGCGCTCGACCGCGCTGTCCAGTGCGACCTGCGCCGTCTTGTCGCCGGACCAGACCGCCTCGAGTTCCTCGTCGATGATGCCGCGGATCTGGTCGAAGGAGCCGAGCCGCAGACCCTTCGAGTTCGGCGTTGGAGCAGCGCCGGTCATCTGCTTGATGGCGATGTCGGTGCCCGGGTTGGCTTCGTAGAACCCCTCGGCGCGGGTCTGATCTGCGGCGGCCAGCGTGATCGGCAGATAGCCGGTGTCCTGGTGCCACTTGGCCTGGATGTCCGAGGTAGACAGGAAGCTCATGAAGGCCGCGACCCCCTTGTACTCCTCGGCGTCATGACCGCCGAGAACCCAGAGCGACGACCCGCCGATGATGGTGTTCTGCGGCGCGCCCTCGACGCCCTCCCAGTAGGGCAGCGGACGGATCTCGAAGGCGAACTTGGCCTCGGCCTTGATCCCGGCGTAGCCGGCCGAGGACTCGGTGAAGAAGGCGCATTCGCCGCCGCGGAAATTGGCGCCGCCCTCGTTGCGCCGGCCGGCATAGATGAACTTGCCGTCCTTCGCCCAGTCGCCCATCTGCTGGATGTGCTTGACCTGGGCCGGGCCGTTGAAGGCGAGCTCGGTGTCGAGCCCGGCATAGCCGTTCTCCTTGGTGGCGAAGGGCTGGTTGTGCCAGGCCGAGAAGTTCTCGAGATGGATCCAGCTCTGCCAGGCGGTGGTCAGCGGGCATTTGTGCCCGGCGGCGGCCAGCGCGTCGATCGCGCCTCCGACCTTCTGCCAGGTCGAGAGGTCCATGTCCGGGTCGAGCCCGGCGCCCTGGAGCGCATCGCGGTTGACCCACAGAACCGGGGTCGAGGAATTGTAGGGCAGAGACAGCATCTGGCCATCCGGCGTGGTGTAGTAGCCCTTGACCGGACCCAGATAGCCGTCCGGATCGAACGGGGCACCGCCTTCGGCCATGACTTCGTAGACCGGCTTGATCGCGCCCTTGGCGGCCATCATGGTCGCGGTACCGACCTCGAAGACCATCAGGATATGCGGCTGCTCGCCCGCCCGGAAGGCAGCGATGCCGGCATTCAAGGTCTCGGAGTAGTTTCCCTTGTGAGAGCCAACGACAACATAATCCGACTGAGAGGCGTTGAACTTCTCGATCTGCTCGGCCAACAGGTCGCCAAGGCGGCCGGTAAAGGCGTGCCACCACTGGATTTCCGTCGCGGCCTGCGCCGAGGAGCCAAAGGCGAGCATCGCCGCAACACTGCCTGCAATAAGGCGATTAATCATTTGATCCTCCCATGCTGATTCGTCGATCGTGCAGGCGCCGAGTTTAGGCCCTCTTCGCCAGCTGTCGTCGACTAATCGCGTCGGGCGCCAGGCCCCCGACTGACCTGATCCTTTGGCTCGGTGCCGTTTCTGCTCATCTGCTGTCGTTCTCACGGAAGGGTCGAGTCAGTTCGCAACACTGAAACCAGGTTCAGTTCCCTCGAAAGTCCTGCATCAAGAAACGGATCCGACAGGACAGTGCGATCCTGTTCTCGTTGCACGAGTCCGGCCTGAAGTCGAACGCAGGTGTGCCGCGAGCGTGCGCGTCTTCCTTTACTGCGATCGAATCGTCCCGACGAATTGGTCCGTTCCCATGCCCCCATACATCTTGCGCCACCGATAGTAGGTTTGCTCGGTGACCCCCACCTGGCGGATCGCGCCGATGCGGTCCATTCCCTGACCGACCAGCACGTCAACCTGGCGCAGCTTCGCAACAATCTCCTCGGGCTTGTGATGCTTGTTCGCCATTCCTGGTCCTCCTCTGACTAACCATAGAGGTGGACCAATTCAGTTGGGGAGGCTCAGGCCGCTCATCCACTTGTATGAGTTATCCAAAGTAAAACTGGTCGCCGAGTTGGCTTCGCGGAAGAGCATGCAGAGCTCCTTCTGCGTGACACAGCCGAGCGCGCGAGCGGTAACCCGCAGCTTTTCTGCAAAGTCATTAGCCATGCCGATACGTCCCCTCAACGCACGTCAACCAAATATCAAAAAATTGATTTACCTTATTATATTATCCAAGAAAGCTGATGAAATCACCTATTTCATCTTCACCACGTCGTTACCGCCGAACCGCGACAATGCGCGCCTCGAGCGCATTCTCGGGCTCGATCGGCTTTGATTGCGAGGGCCATGCTGGGCAAGCGATGGGTGCTTCCCGCGGACCCCGGTCTCGGTGGGTAATTTCGGCGGCCCCTTCGCAGGTCGCCTCGATCGGGCGCGCGCACGCGCAATCCGGCAGTTCTTCCCAGTCGCGTTCCGAGGCGACCGTTGACCGCAAGGTCACGGAATTTCGGCCGCACGTCACATGTCCACGACCTCAGCCGAATGATTCCAATGGGTTGGAGGTGACTTAGGTCACGTCTTTCACCTGCCCGTCCACATACTTTCACGCCTCGGTAGTGCACGATCAAAGGCGACACGGTCAGCATCACTGGCAAACCGTTCTCCGGTACCGACGTGGCTCGAGAGCTCCCGGCTGAGATAATAGTCCAACGAGCGGTGAATCAGACGGGCAAAGAAGCTGCGGGCGAAATACGGCGGCGATACTGGTAGCGCCCCGACCGTTTTTCCTGAGTAAGGTATTCGACCATGATCTTCATCTGGCACATCCTCCGAGGGAGCGCCAGAAGGAACGTTGAGCGGTGCACGTGGGGTTCGGTGTGTAGTGATTTTCACCGCAAGCTGTTGAATTCATTTGGTTTCAAAAGCGTAGTCATTCCGCCCCTGGGCACCACTCTCCCACACCACCAGATGACCGGCGTCATCGCCGCCTTGCTTCAGGGCTTAAGGATGATCTTCGGCGCGGCGGCGCGGCCTGCCTTGATGTCGGCGAAGGCCTGGGCGCCGTCCGACAGCGGGCGGATCTCGGGCCAGTCGAGCGCGCCGAGCGTGCCGTCGAAGATCGCCTGGGCGGTTTCGCGGAAATCCGACTGGCTGTAGGTGTAGGTGCCGATGAAGGTGATCTCCTGCAGCGTCGCCCGGCGGATGTCGAGGCCGCCTTCGGCCGAGCCGAGGCCGATATGGACGATCACGCCGCCCGGCCGCACGGCGGCGGAGGCGGCGGCACGGGTCGCCGCGAAACCGACGCCGTCGATGACGAGATCGACCGACTGCGGCCCGCCCTCCGCGGGATCGAAGACCCGGAAGTCACCGGCCTTGGCGACGATGGCGCGCCGCGCCGGGTTGGTCTCTGCGAGCCAGATTTCCGGAGCGCCTCGCGCCGCCAGGACCAGGGCTGCCCCCAGCCCGATGGCGCCGCCGCCCAGCACCAGGCAGCGCGCCTCCTCCAGCGGCCGATTCAGCGCCCGCCGGGCCAGCCGCACGGCGTGCCAGCCGCAGGCGATCGGCTCGGCCAGCGCCGCCTTCTCGGTCGGGATGCCGTCCGGGATGGCGACCAGGTTGCCGGGCGGCATCGCCAGCCGCTCGGCGAAGGCACCCTCGCGGGGCGGCATCGAGATGATCTGGCGCTTGGCGCAGAGGTTTTCGCGGCCCGCGGTGCAGTCCTCGCAGGTGCCGCAGGTGACCAGCGGGTTGACCGTGACCCGGTCGCCGGCGCCGGGCCCAGCGATGATCGTGCCGGCTGCCTCGTGACCCAGGATCAGCGGCGCCGGGCGGCGCTCGTCATGGCCGAGGAAGGCGTGCATGTCCGAGCCGCAGATGCCCACATGCGCGACCTCGATCAGCGCGTCGCCTGCCGCTGGAGCAGGGTCGGGCACATCCCGAAACGCCAGCGCCTCGGGCGCGGTATAGACCAGTGCCTTCATTTCGCGGTGAACCCTCCGTCCACATAGAGAATTTGGCCGGTCACGTAATCCGAGGCCGGCGAGCAGAGGAACAGGGCAGGGCCGACCAGATCGGCCAGCTCGCCATTGCGCCCGATGCAGGTCTGTGCCGCATTGCGCGCGGAAAGTTCCGCATTGCCGAACACTGGCCCGGTGAGCTCGGTCGGGAAGAAGCCCGGCGCCAGCGCGTTGGCGGTGATCCCATGGCGCGACCAGGCCTCGGCCATCGCCCGGGTCAGCTGGCCGACCCCGCCCTTCGACGCGCCATAGGCGAGGCCGCCGGGAAAAGCGCGCGTGGTCTGCAGCGAGGCGAAGTTGACGATCCGGCCCCAGCCCCTGGCCTTCATCGCCGGAACCAGCGCCTGGGCGAGGAAGAACGGGGTGGAGAGGTTGAGGTCGAGCGTGACCTTCCAGCCCTCGGCTGTGACTTCGTCCGCGGGTTGCCGGGTGTTGATCCCGGCGGCGTTGATCAGGATGTCGGGCGCGCCGAAGGGCTCGGCCGCGCGCGCCGCGACACCTGCCATCCCGTTGGGGTCGGAGAGATCGGCGGCGATCGCCGCCGTCTCTCCCGCGGTCTCGGCCCGCCACGCCTCGAGAGCGTCGGCGCGCCGCGCGATGCCGACGACGCGCGCGCCCGCCTCGGCCAGCGCCGTCGCCAGCGCCCGGCCGAGGCCGGAGCTGGCCCCGGTGACGCAGGCCACGCGGCCTGCAACGGAGAAGAGATCAGTCATCTTGCGTCGTGCGGTCCCGGGTCAAGCCCGGGACGGCGACGGGATGGATGACAGGTGAGGCGGACATCCCAATTCTCCTACTCGACTCCCGAAAGGTCGAAGTTCTCGCCGGGGAAGTACTTCGCCAGCCGGACGTCGGCGGCGCGGGCATGGCCTTCCATGCCTTCCAGCCGCGAGATCCGCGCGGTCGCCTCGGCCACCCGCTTCGAGCCGTCGCGCGTCATGCGCTGCCAAGTCACCAGCTTCATGTACTTGTGGACCGAGAGCCCGCCCGTGTAGCGCGCCGCCCCCGAGGTCGGCAGCACGTGATTGGTGCCCGAAGCCTTGTCGCCATAGCTCACGGTGGTCTCCTCGCCCAGGAACAGCGAACCATAGCAGCTGAGCCGGCCGAGCCACCAGTCGAGATCGCCGGCCATGACGGTCAGGTGCTCCGGCGCGATGTCGTCGGAGACCTGCGCGACCTCCTCGCGGTCGCCGCAGAGGATCACCTCGGCATAGTCGCGCCAGGCCGCCTCGGCGTTCTTCGAGTTCAGTTCCGGCAGATCGGCGATCAGCTCGGGCACCCGCGCCATCACGGTCTCGGCCAGCGCCCGCTCGGTGGTCGCCAGCCAGACCGGCGAGTTGTAGCCGTGCTCGGCCTGGCTCACCAGATCGACGGCCACGATCTCGGGATCGGCGGTGTGGTCGGCCAGGATCAGGCTGTCGGTGGGGCCTGCGAACATGTCGATGCCGACCCGGCCGAAGAGGATTCGCTTGGCCTCGGCCACGAACTGGTTGCCGGGGCCGACCAGGATGTCGGCCTTGGGCAGACCGAAGAGG
>DATHZU010000316.1:0-12092 GCA_035458445.1 Thermohalobaculum sp.
CCACCCGGACACCGGCGCCTTCCAGCCCGGGGCGCTGATCCCCATGATCATGCTGACCGCCTGTACGCTCTTCGCCGAGATCCTGACAGCCGTAGTGCTGGTGCGCGCCTACCGGCGGCTCTGAGCCCGGCTCGGGCAAGAACGGTCACGTTACGTCAGTCTGAGAGGGCTTCGGCTTAGCCGCGCCCGCTGCGGCGCATCCAGGCCTCGGACTGCATCTCGGCCAGCCGCGAGACGGTGCGGTCGAACTCGAAGGCGCCCTTTCCCTCGGTGTACAATTCCTCCGGCGGCACCTCCGCCGTGCAGTAGAATCGCACCTTGGCCTCGTAGAACGCGTCGATCAGCGTCACGAACCGCTTCGCCTCGTTGTTCTGCGCCCAGCTCAGACGCGGAACATGGTCGACGAAGAAGGTGGGGAACCGCCCGGCGATCGCCAGATAGTCGCCGGGGCCGAGCGGGCTCTCGCACAGTTCCTCGAAGCTGGCGCGGCCCACATCGTCGGTGGCCTGGGCGATGCGGATGCGCCGGCCGTGGATCGACAGCGTCAGCGGCGGCGACGGCTCGCCCCCGGTCTCGCGCCGCCAGGCGGCTTCCATCCCGGCTTCCGCCACCGGGCCGAGCGGCGTGAAATAGCTCAGCGCCCCGTTCTCGTTGCCCTGCCGGTAGTCGATCGGCGTGTCCAGCTCGATCAGGTCGACGCGATCCTTCAGCATCTTGATGAAGGGGACGAAGACCTGCCGGTTCAGCCCATCCTTGTAGAGGTCGTCCGGCGCCCGGTTCGAGGTCGCCACCACCACCACGCCGCGCGCGAACAGCGCCTCGAACAGGCGCCCCAGGATCATCGCGTCCGTGATATCGCTGACTTGGAACTCGTCGAAGCACAGCAGCACCGCGCCCTCGGCGATCTCCTCGGCGACCGGCCGGATCGGGTCGTCCACATTGGACTCGCGGGCGATATGCACCCCAACATGCACCTCCTGCATGAAGGCGTGGAAATGCACCCGGCGCTTGCGGCGCACCGGGGCCGAATCGAAGAACAGGTCCATCAGCATCGACTTGCCGCGCCCGACGCCGCCGAAAAGATAGGCCCCGGTCAAGGACTTGTCGGCTTCCTCGCGGCGTCCGAAGCCCAGCCAGCCCAGCGCCACCTTCTTGCCGGCGCGCGGATTGTAGTCCTTCAGCCGCATGTGCAGCAGCTGCAGTTTCTCCACCGCGGCGCGCTGCGCCCCGTCGGCGTGGATCGCGCCGGACTGCACAAGCTCGCGGTAACGGGGCATCGGCCCGTCGATCATACTGGCGTCCCCGTTTCCGCTTGCCCGCAAGATCAGGGCTGGACGAAGCCGCCCTTCAATACATTTGTGATCGGCACAATCACAAGTCTTGCTTTGACGTTGCACGCCGAGCCGGTCAAATCTGCGCCCGCAAGTGTGAAGGAACCGTGAGATGACCGCCACATCCGCCGCCAGGCAACCGGGCATCCTGACGCCGCTTCTGATCGCGGCGTCGCTGATCCTGTTGCTCAGCTTCGGGGTGCGGGCGTCCTTCGGCGTGTTCCAGATTCCCATCGCCAGCCAGTTCGGCTGGCCGCGGGCCGAGTTCTCGCTGGCCATCGCCGTGCAGAACCTGGCCTGGGGCTTCGGCCAGCCGGTGTTCTCGGCCATCGGCGACCGCTTCGGCAACCGCCGGGCGATCGTGCTGGGGGCGCTGGTCTATGCGGCGGGGCTGGTGCTGTCGGCCTATGGCACCACGGCCATCGAGCACCAGATGCTGAACATCCTGATCGGCTGCGGCATCGCTGGAACCGGCTTCGGCGTGATCATCGCGGTGGTCGGCCGCGCCGCGGCGCCCGAGCACCGGTCGATGTCGCTGGCCATCGCCACCGCCGCCGGGTCGATGGGCCAGGTGATCGGGCCGCCCTTCGCCGGCTTCATGCTGGACTACATGACCTGGTCCGGGGTGTTCATCCTCTATGCCGGGGTGGTCCTGTCCAGCCTGTTGCTGCTGCCCTTCCTGCGTGCGCGCGAGCCCGCCGGGCAGACCGGGCCGGAGGAGACCATGGGCGCGGTTCTGGGCCGGGCGCTGCGCGATCCCAACTACGTGCTCATCTTCGTCGGATTCTTCGCCTGCGGCTACCAACTCGCCTTCGTCACAGCCCACTTTCCCGCCTTCGTCACCGAGATGTGCGGCCCCATCGAGGCCGGCGGGCTGCTGGCCGGGCTGGGGGTGGATTCGACCTCGAAGCTGGGCGCTGCGGCCTTGGGCGTGATCGGGCTGACGAACATCCTCGGCACCCTCGCCGCGGGCAAGCTCGGCAACATCTTCCCGAAGAAATACCTGCTTGCCGCGGTCTATACCGGGCGCACCCTCATCGCCGCCTGGTTCATCCTGGTGCCGATGACGCCCGCGACGGTGCTGATCTTCTCGGCGGTGATGGGGTCGCTGTGGCTGGCGACCGTGCCGCTGACCTCGGGCCTGATCGCCCATATCTACGGGCTGCGCTACATGGGCACGCTCTACGGGATCGTGTTCCTGTCGCACCAGCTCGGCAGCTTCCTGGGCGTCTGGATGGGCGGGCAGCTCTACGACCTCTACGGCACCTACCACACGGTCTGGTGGATCGGCATCGGGGTGGGCGCCTTCTCGGCCATCGTCCACCTGCCGATCCGCGAGATCCGCACCGGCCTCGCGCCCGCCTGAGGACGAAATCCCGAATTGACCGGTGCCGGCATTTCGGGGCTACTGCACCGGCAATGACCGCGCGGGAAGGCACGCCGATGGACAGGCAAAGACAGACTGCCGTGATAATCGCCGCCGGGGCCGTGGTGCTGGCGCTCAGCTTCGGCGCCCGCTCGACCTTCGGGATCGTGCTGGACCCGATGTCGTCGCAATACGGCTGGCCGCGCGAGATCTTCTCGCTGTCGCTGGCGATCCAGAACCTGGTCTGGGGCTTTGCCCAGCCGGTCTTCGGCATGATCGCCGACCGCATGGGCGACCGCCGGGCGATCTGGATCGGCTTCGGCTTCTACCTGGCGGGCATGGTGGTGACCGCCACCGGGGCGACTCCCTGGGCGATGCATCTGGGTGCCGGGCTGCTGGTGGGCATGGGCGTCTCGGGCACCGGCTTCGGGCTGGTGCTGGCGGCAGTGGGCCGCGGCGCGGGCGAGGCGAACCGGGCCAGGGTAATGGCCACCACCGCGGCGCTCGGCTCGCTCGGCCAGATGCTGATGCCGCTGCTGGCGGGCTGGATCACCGCCACCTGGGGCTGGCAGGCGACGGTGCTGGCGATGACCGTGCTGATCCTGCCCATGGCGCTCTGCATCCCGCTGCTGGCCCCGCAACAGCCGCCCGCCGGCGAGGAGGTCGAGCCCACAGTGGCAACCGGCCCGCTGCTGGCTCATGCCTTCGGCCAGCCCAGCTACATCCTGCTGATGTTCGGCTTCTTCGTCTGCGGCTTCCATGTGGGGTTCATGAGCACCCACCTGCCGGCCTATGTGGCCGAGGTCTGCGGCTCGATCACGCTCGGCGCCACGGCGCTCGCCATCGTCGGCGCCGCCAACATCGCCGGCACCTTCTTCTTCGGCCGCATGGGCGGGCGGTTCCCCAAGCCTTACGTGCTGTCGACGATCTACGCGATCCGGGCCGTGGCGATGACCGGCTTCATTCTGGTGCCGCCCAGCCCCGTCACCGTGGTGGTCTTCGCCGCCGTGGTCGGTGTGGCCTGGCTGGCGACGGTACCGCTGACCAGCGCCCTGGTGGCCTCGATCTTCGGGCCGAAATACATGGGCACGCTCTATGGCTTCGTCTTCCTGGCGCACCAGATCGGTGCCTTCACCGGGGTCTGGATGGGCGGCAGGGTCTATGACCTGACCGGCTCCTACGACCTGCTGTGGTGGGCGGCGATCGGCCTCGGCGTTTTCTCGGCGCTGGTGCACCTGCCGGTCAGGCAGCAGCGGGTGCGCATGGCCGTGGCCTGAGCTCTACAGCCCGCCGCGTTCCCGGATCACCAGCCGCGAGGCCGGGGTCCACCGCGCCAGGATCCACTCCAGATCGGGACGCCGGAACGCGATGCAGCCCGCCGTCGGCCGCCGCGGCCCACGCCACAGATGCACGAAGATGGCGCTGCCCATGCCCGGCACCGCCGGATCGAAATTGTGGTCGGTGACGGCGCAAAGATCATAGAGCGGATCGCCCCGCGCCATCCGGTCGGCGGGAAAGCCGTGCGGATGCCGGATCGGGCGGTTATAGGCCGGGTCGCCCGGATCCTCGGCCCAGCCGGTGCGCGGGCCGAGATACTCGACCGGCAGGCCGGTCACCGGCGCCGCCGACCTGTCCGCCCGCCAATAGAGCCACAGCAGCCGCCACGACCCAGCCGGGCTGGCCCCGTCGCCCTCGCGCTTGACCGCCGCCGGAAGAATGCCGCCCCGCCCGTGCGAACAGGGAAACCGCCGACCCAGGAACCGCGCCCCCCAGGGGCCGACGGTCAGGTCGGCGGGGCGCGGGACCGACGGGTCGGCGCTGGTCGTCATCGGCGCCGCCCCCTCCCCCATCCCCTCCCCCCAGAGGGGAGAGGGGAGGCGCAACGTCCCGGTGTGGGGGACCGCCTGGCCACCTGTCGCCCCCCTCCCCCCATTGGGGGGAGGGATGGGGAGGGGGCGACGGCACCTGCAAACTCGCACGGACTCACAGAAGATGCCCGCTCTTCGCCGCCTTGGTGGCCAGGTAGGCGGCGTTCTCGGCCGTGTGCCCCACCTTCAGGGCCACCCGCTCGGCCACCTCGATGCCGGCCTCGCGCATCATGGCGATCTTCGCCGGGTTGTTGGTCATCAGCCTGACCGCGCCGAAGCCCAGCACCTTCAGCATCTCGGCCCCGAGGCGAAAGTCGCGCTCGTCGTCCTCGAAGCCCAGCCGATGATTGGCCTCCACCGTGTCGAAGCCCTGGTCCTGCAGCGCATAGGCACGCATCTTGTTCGCGAGTCCGATGCCGCGGCCCTCCTGGTTCATGTACAGCAGCAGGCCGGCGCCTTCCGCCGCGATCTGGGTCAGTGCCGCCGCCAACTGAGGCCCGCAATCGCATTTCAGCGAACCGATCACATCGCCCGTGAAACAGGCCGAGTGCAGCCGCGCCAGCACCGGAGCGTGCCGCGAGGGCCGCCCGATCTCGATGGCGTAATGCTCCTCGCCGCCATCGGCGGGGCGGAACACATGGCAGCGCCCGACCGCGGCGAAGCGGGTGGGAACGCGGGCGTCCGAGACCCGCTCCATCCGCGGCGCATCCTCGGCGGCGCTCCGCAGGGTCGCGGCGTCCAGCACCGTCAGCCCGGCCGCGGCGGCCAGGCGGCGCACATGCTCCGCATCGGCCCAGACCGCCACCACGGCGGCGGGCAGCAGGCGCGCCTGCTTGGCCAGCGTCAGCGCCAGCGCATGCAGGTCGCTGGGCCCTTCGCGCCGGGTGGCATAGGGCCCCTTCAGCGGCGTGGCGAGGTCGCGCGACGGATCGGCGGTGGCGCGCACCCAGCCGGCATCGGCGTCGGCCGGGACCGCCACCCGGGCCAGGTCGCCGTCATAGGCCCGCGCCCGCAGCGTCTCGGCCCGGCGGTGGGTCAGCGCCAGGTCCAGCGCGTCCGGCCCCTCGGCCCGCAGCCCCTCCAGCCGCGCAGCCCCCAGCACCTCGGCCGCCAACACCAGCGCTCCGCCGGTGGCCGAGACCAGCGCCACCGGCGCCCCGATCCTCAGATCGGCGCGGGCACGGGCGGCAATTTCGCCAGGCGTCAGACTCAGCGGCATCTCAGGCATTCCCTTCCGGAGCACGCGCATAGCAATATATGCGGGCAGGCGCCAGAATGCCCGTGCCTTTCGTCGCGAGGCGGCTTTTGTAACAAATCCTCCCCGGCGCACACAGATCGGTGAGAATTCGTCAAAATCCTTGGTGTCCCGCCGCGCGGGCCCCAAATCTGGCGCAGACGGGGGACGCCGATTGCGAGGTACACTGATGAGCGTGGCTAAGAAGATCCTGCTGGTGGACGACGACGCGGACCTGCGCGAGGCGCTGGCCGATCAGCTGATGATGATGGACGAGTTCGACGTCTACGAAGCCGATGACGGCCACCGCGGCATCGACCGGGCGCGCTCCGAGATGCACGACCTCGTGATCCTGGATGTGGGCCTGCCCGACATGGACGGGCGCGAGGTCTGCCGGCTGATGCGCAAGCAGGGCGTCAAGTGCCCGGTGATCATGCTGACCGGGCATGTGAGCGATTCCGACACCATCCTGGGCCTCGACGCGGGCGCCAACGACTATGTCGCCAAGCCCTTCAAGTTCCCGGTGCTTCTGGCCCGCATCCGGGCGCAGCTGCGCCAGCACGAGCAGTCCGAGGACGCGGTCTTCGCCATCGGCCCCTACAGCTTCCGGCCGGGCGCGAAGATGCTGGTCGACGATTCCGAGCGCAAGATCCGGCTGACCGAGAAGGAAACCAACATCCTGAAATTCCTCTACCGCGCCGGCGGCCGCACGGTCGAACGGGACGTGCTGCTGCGCGAGGTCTGGGGCTACAATGCGGGCGTCACCACCCACACGCTCGAGACGCATATCTACCGGCTGCGCCAGAAGATCGAGGAGGATCCCTCGGCTGCGTCGATTTTGCTCACCGATTCTGGCGGATACCGCCTGGGATTGTGAAGGCCAGGCCTTGAACCCGTCATAGGTGTTCCTAGATTCCCTAACAAGGCAGCGGTTCTTTCCCCCGAACCTGCCGCTGCCTCCCGCGGACGGGGTCCCCCTCACCCCTCCGCAGCCCGCCCGAACGGGCACGCGCCCGGTGCCCCCCGCACCGGGCGCGGTTTTTTCCGCCCCCCCCAACGCCATATCGACGGTTGAGCCCGGCGCCGCGCCGGGTCACTCTCGCGCTCCACTCGGAAACTGGGGAGAGCGCGGATGGGGCTGACGATTGCGACCTGGAACATCAATTCGGTCCGGCTGCGCCAGGAGCTGGTGGCGGCCTTCCTGAAGGCCGAGGCACCCGACATCCTCTGCCTGCAGGAAACCAAGTCGCCGGTCGACAAGATCCCGTTCGAGGTCTTCGCCGCGGCCGGCTACCCGCATTGGGTGGCGCGCGGGCAGAAGGGCTATAACGGCGTCGCCATCCTGTCGCGGCTGCCCATCGAGGACGCCGGCCAGATCGACTGGTGCGCCAAGGGTGACGCACGCCATGTGGCGGCGCGCCTGCCGGGCGGCGTGGTGCTGCACAACCTCTACATACCCGCGGGCGGCGACGAGCCCGACCCGGAGGCGAACCCGAAATTCGCCCACAAGCTGCAGTTCCTCGACGAGCTGGCCGCGTGGGGATCGGCCCAGGACGGCCCGGCGATCCTGGTCGGCGACCTGAACATCGCGCCGCTGGAGGAGGATGTCTGGTCGCACAAGCAGATGCTGAGGGTGGTCAGCCACACCCCGGTCGAGGTCGAGGCGCTGGCCCGCGCCCAGGGCGCCGGCGGCTGGACCGACGTGACGCGCACCCATATCCCCGCACCCGAGAAGCTCTATTCCTGGTGGTCCTACCGCGCCCGCGACTGGGCCGAGGCCGACCGCGGCCGCAGGCTCGACCACATCTGGACCCGCGGCGGCGTGCCGGATCTGCCAGGCTCCAGCCGCATCCTGCGCGCGCTCCGCGGGGCCGAGAAGCCGTCCGACCATGTGCCCGTGCTGGCGAGCTTCGATCTCTGACAGGCCGGTTGCACGAGCGTCGGGCGGCGCGAGGCCGCAGTTTCCTCGTTCGTGCCAATATAAGGGAGCGGCGCAGGCTACGACGCTCTCCCGGATGCGGGGCGTCGTGGTAATCGCTGCATCATTGCATTACGCTCCGAGCGGACGCGTTCGCGCTCTGTTGCCTTTCGGGAGGGTGACTTGGACTGGCAGGCAGTTTCAGCTGTATCGGGGGCACTCGCAGCCATCGCGGTTGTTCTTTCGGTCGTCTACCTCGCGATGCAGGTTCGCAGGAACACCCTGGCCATGTATTCCCAGGCACATCACATGACTACAATCGCGCTTGCCGAGACCGCAGCGACGATTGCCTCCAGTGGCGAACTGAGCCGTGTCTACCGCCTTGGCTTGTCATCCCCCGATCAGCTCAGCGAGGATGAGCTTTTCCGGTTTGCCGCGATTGCGACAAGTCAGTTTCGAACGTTCGAGAATCTATATTTTCAGCACCGCTCGGGTCTGGTGACTGATGATTTCTGGAGCGCTCACAGGGAGAATATTCTCTGGTTCTTCCACACTCCAGGAATGCAGCTCTGGTGGCGCGGAAAGCGGCTCGCCTACACCAAAAGCTTTCGCGAGTTTCTGGAAAACACATCGGCTTCCGACGTCGCCTCACCGGAGATCAGGCGAATCTAGGAATCGAATGCGAGCGCAATCACTGCTACTTCTCGCTCTCGATGCCAGGTGAGACTGATCGCGACTCGAAGAATCGAAAGCCAGTATCGGGAGGGCCGATGTTCATGCGACGGATCATTGAGACAGGCTTCAAGAAGCCGGCCGCACCCCATGCGTGGGCAATCGCGTCCAATCGTACCCTGCACTCGGTTCATGTGCCGATACGCTCGGACGGCACAATCGAAGACGGCGACGCGAAAGCGCAGGCAAGAACCACGTTCGACGATCTCGAAGCGACACTCCAAGCGGCTGGCGCGCGTTTCTCCGATGTGACCCTGGTGCAGATTTATCTGACGTCGCTGGCGCATAAACCAGCGGTCGACGAAGTTTACTTGCGATACTTTGTTGAACCGTATCCGGTTCGGGCCTGCGTTGCCGTATCCGAACTGCCCACGCCCGGCACAGTCATAGAAGTGGTGGCTACCGCGACGCTGCCTGAGTGAGATCGCAGCGGCGCCCGCTTCACCGCGCAAAGCCGCCTCTGTCGCAATGCCGGATCGCCCCGGCCCTACCGCTTCGGCTCCTCGATGAAGAACAGATTGGGGTCCAGCTTGACATTGGCGCGCATGTCGCTCAGCGCCACGGTGGTGGTCAGGCCCTGGGCGTCGACCACGATCCACTGGCGCAGCTCCAGCGGGTTGTCGGCGAAGACCATGGTGATCGAGCCCTGGTCCGGGGCGTCCGGGTCGATGGCCTGCACCCGCATCTGGCCGCCGCGGTTCTCGATCGCCTGCACCGCCCCCTCGCTGCGCAGGTCCACCCGCTTGCGCAGCAGGATGTCCAGCGGCGTCGAGCCGATGGGGATGCGGTCCAGCGTGTTCAGCCGCTTGTCATAGACCCCGACCCAGGTTCCGTCGGCGACGATCAGCGCCGGGTTGGGCGGCTTGTACTCGAAGCGGATGCGCCCCGGCCGGCGCAGATAGAACTGGCCCTCGGACAGTTCGCCATCGGGTCCGATCTGGACGAAGTCGCCCTCCAGCGTCGAGATGCCGTTCAGGTAGTTGGTGATCCGCGCCAGGTCACGCGCACTGGTGTCCTGCGCAAGCGGCAGGGCCGGCAGGCCGGCGGCGAAGGCGGCTCCGGCGAGCCGGGCGAGAAGGATGCGTCTGTTCATGGACCCTATCTGGCACTGAAGTTCGTCATTACAACGGGCAGGGAAGGCGGCTCCGGCGAATTTCGGGGGCCGCAGGCCCGAGGCGAACGCCGGACCGCCGCGCGGCGGCGGCGCCCCGCGCCTATCGCTCCTCGACCATGATGTCGCGCTTGCCGACCGCATTGGCGGGGCTGACCACGCCCTCGCTCTCCATCTGCTCGACCAGGCGGGCGGCCTTGTTGTAGCCGATCGCCAGCTTGCGCTGGATGTAGCTGGTCGAGCATTTCCGGTCGCGCGCCACGATCGCCACCGCCTTGTCATAGAGCGTCGCCTCGTCGTCTCCGGGGCTGGCCAGCCCCAGCTTTTCCTCGACGGTCGCCTGCATGTCGTCGTCGCCGCCATCGGTGACCGCCTCCTCGTAGTCCGGGGCGCCCAGGCTCTTCAGATGGTTCACCACCTCCTCGACCTCCTCGTCCGAGACGAAGGGGCCGTGGACACGGGTGATCCGGCCGCCGCCGGCCATGTACAGCATGTCGCCCTGGCCCAGCAGCTGCTCGGCCCCCTGCTCGCCCAGGATGGTGCGGCTGTCGATCTTCGAGGTGACCTGGAACGAGATCCGGGTCGGGAAGTTGGCCTTGATGGTGCCGGTGATCACGTCCACCGAGGGCCGCTGGGTGGCCATGATCAGGTGGATGCCGCTGGCCCGCGCCATCTGCGCCAGGCGCTGGATGCAGGCCTCGATCTCCTTGCCCGCGACCATCATCAGGTCGGCCATCTCGTCGACGATGACGACGATGAAGGGCATTTCCTCCGGCGTCATGCTCTCGGATTCGTAGACCGGCTCGCCGGTGGTGTCGTCGAAGCCGGTCTGCACCACGCGGTTGAAGTCCTCGCCCTTCTTCAGCGCCTCGCGCACGCGGCCGTTGTAGCCGTCGATGTTGCGCACGCCCAGCTTGGACATCTTGCGGTAGCGGTCCTCCATCTCGGCCACGACCCATTTCAGCGCCACCACGGCCTTCTTGGGGTCGGTGACCACGGGCGCCAGCAGATGCGGGATATTGTCGTAGACGCTCAGCTCCAGCATCTTCGGGTCGATCATGATCAGGCGGCACTGCTTGGGGCTGAGGCGGTACAGCAGCGACAGGATCATGGTGTTGATCGCCACCGACTTGCCCGATCCGGTGGTGCCCGCGATCAGCAGATGCGGCATCTTCGCCAGGTTGGCGACAATCGGCTGGCCCGAGATGTCCTTGCCCAGCGCCAGCGCCAGCTTGATCTGGCTGTCGCCATAGGCCGGGCTCTCGATCAGCGCCCGCAGAAGCACCTTCTCGCGCTCGGCGTTCGGCAGCTCGATCCCGATCACCGAGCGCCCCGGCACGGTCGAAACGCGCGCCGCCAGCGCCGACATCGAGCGGGCGATGTCGTCGGCCAGCCCGATGATCCGGCTGGCCTTCAGGCCCGGCGCGGGCTCCAGCTCGTAGAGCGTGACCACCGGGCCCGGCTTGACCGCGGTGATCTCGCCGCGCACGCCGTAATCCTCCAGCACCGTCTCCAGCATCCGTGCGTTTTCCTGCAGCGCGGTATCCGACATCTGCGCCCGCACCACCGAGACCGGCTTCTCCAGCATCGACAGCGGCGGCGCGTCATAGGCCTCGGCGTCGTTCATGCTTTCGAACAGCATCGGCTCCTGCTCGCGCGCCGCCCGGCGGCTCATCTTCTGCGGCTTGGCCGGGGGCTGCGAGACGGGGCTCGCTGGCCGTTCGTCCTGCTCGGACGCGACGGCGCGCAGGTGGCGGGGCCGTGGCCTGGCGCCGGATGCCTCGTCGTCCTCCCCGTCGTCAGGCAGGCCGGTCCGGGCGCGGATCGCCCGCGCCATGTCGACGCCGGCGCCGTCATCCTCGTCGTCCCATTCCTCCTCGGCGCCGCTGACCCGGGTCATCGGCGGCTCGGTGCCGCGATTTCTCAGCCGCGCCATCCGGTCGCGCCAGGATTCGCCGCTCTTGGCGGCCGCCGGCTCGTCGCCGGAGCCCGAGGGGGCAAGCTTTGCCCCCAGCTTCCCGGCGCGCGTTTTCCAGCTTCCGGTCGGCTCGGCGGGCTCCAGCCGCTCGGACCTCGGCTTCCGCAGCATGTCGCGCACCCGGTTGTAGCCGGCGCGCAGCGCGATGTGGCCGAACCCGATCAACTGCGCCAGCGCCAGCAGGAACGAGCGCAGGATCCAGAAGAACAGCACCCGCGATTCAAGCGCGGTGATCCCGAACGCCGACCCGGCGAAGCCCAGCGTCGCGAGCCCGGTGACCAGCGAGATCGCCTGCACCGTCGCGGTCGGGCTCATCGGCAGGACGCCCACCATCGAGACCACGACGGTGTCGCCGATGAAGCCGCCCAGCCCGGACGACAGTTGCCACCCCTCCCAGGGCCCGTGTGTCGAGGCGAAAATCATCCCCAGCACGATGGCCGGAGCCAGCATCGGGGCGCGGCGCGGCAGGCGCCGCTCGCCCAGATGGGTGATGAACCGCCCCGCCCATACCATCAGGAACACCACCAGGCCCCAACTGGCGACGCCGAAGCCGC